>JBCDCO010000014.1:0-40743 GCA_039181635.1 Cyanobacteria bacterium P01_G01_bin.19
ATCGTTCCGTCGAGCTCACGTTTGACAAACTATATTTAGTATTATTTGTTAAACACTTTAGTTATTCTTTCTCAATTGAAGTAAGTGGAAAAGAACTAATTGCCACTTCTAAAGTGTTTAACAAATAATACTAAATATAGTTTGTCAAACGTGAGCTCGACGGAACGATAAAAACTTAAAAATTGTGTAAATCTTTAATTTTTAAAGGTTTGAATTCTTGATTCTTTCGTTATGAATAATATAACTCTTAATATGCGAAGCGGTATCCTTTAGGACTCCGAATTCAGGGGCGACCCCGCGTCGGCGTGAGACGCAAGGGAACGCGCCCCTGCACGAACTTCGAACTCACGTTGTCAAATATTGTAATTTTGCTCCCCTCTCCTACTAGGAGAGGGGCTGGGTGAGAGATTTTAAACAGGCATACCCAAAATATCTTCAATCTTAGGCATCTCTTCCAAAGGAATTACTCTACCTTCGTCCTCAAAATTCTCAATTTGGTCAAAGTTGAGGTAACGATATAGATCGCCTTCAAAAGGTGCAATTTTCTCTTTTACAATTGCCATATATTCTTCTACCGTGGGAATCTTACCCAACAAAGCACAGACTGCAGCAAGTTCAGCAGATCCTAGATATACTTGCGCCCCTTTACCCATACGGTTATTGAAGTTACGGGTAGAGGTAGAGAAGACAGTGGCGTTATCTTCCACGCGGGCTTGATTGCCCATGCAAAGCGAACAGCCAGGCATTTCGGTACGCGCGCCAGAAGCAGCGAATATGCCATAGACTCCCTCCTCACGGAGTTGTTTTTCATCCATGCGAGTAGGAGGACAGATCCACAGTCTGCCTTTGACGACTCCAGCACCTTCCAGTATTTTGGCAGCAGCACGATAGTGTCCGATATTGGTCATGCAAGAACCGATAAATACCTCATCTACTTTATCTCCCGCGCATTCCGACATTAGCTTGACGTTATCGGGATCGTTGGGTGCAGCGACAATGGGTTCTTTTATTTCGTCGAGATTGACTTCGATCGTATCTGCATATTCTGCATCCTTATCTCCAGACATCAAACTAGGATTAGCCAACCACTGTTTCATCTTCCCGACACGACGCATAATAGTGCGGGCATCGCCATAGCCACGGGCTACCATGTTAGTTAACAGTGCCACGTTAGAACGCAGATATTCCGCTACGGTATCCTCGCTAAGTTTGATCGTACTGCCAGAACAAGAACGTTCGGCAGTAGCATCGGTAAGTTCAAAGGCTTGTTCGACTTTGAGATCGGGTAAGCCTTCCATCTCCATGATGCGTCCATTAAACACATTCTTTTTATTTTCTTTTGCCACAGTGAGTTTGCCTTGTTGGATGGCTACCCAAGGAATAGCATTAACGATGTCTCTTAGGGTTACTCCAGGTTGTAATTTTCCCGTAAACTTAACCAACACAGATTCGGGCATATCTAGAGGCATTACTCCCAAGGCGGCGGCGAAAGCTACCAAGCCAGAACCTGCGGGGAAGGAAATACCCAAGGGAAAGCGGGTATGGGAATCACCACCAGTACCCACGGTATCGGGTAACAACATTCTATTTAACCAAGAGTGAATAATACCGTCTCCTGGGCGTAAAGCTACCCCTCCGCGAGTGGCAAAGAAGTCAGGGAGATTTTTATGAGTGTCAATATCTACGGGCTTGGGATAGGCTGCGGTATGACAAAAAGTTTGCAGGGTTAAGTCTGCATTGAAACCAAGACAGGCTAGTTCTTTTAACTCGTCGCGAGTCATTGGTCCTGTGGTATCTTGAGAACCAACGGTAGTCATAATCGGTTCGCAGGAAGTACCAGGGCGAACTCCAGGTAAACCGCAAGCCTTACCGACCATTTTTTGCGCTAAGGTAAAGCCTCTGCCAGTATCGACCGGCATGGATGGACGAGTGAAGACTTCGGAGACAGGCAAGCCCAAGGCTTCGCGAGTTTTGTCGGTTAATGCGCGTCCGATTAATAGGGGAATTCTACCGCCAGCCTGTACTTCGTCGATAATAGTATCGGGCTTTAGGTCAAATGTAGAAATGACTTCGCCAGATTCGCTCTTTATTTCGCCTTTGTAGGGATGGATGGTAATTACATCTCCAGTATTCAATTTACTGACATCGCATTCGATAGGTAGCGCACCAGAATCCTCGGCAGTATTAAAGAAGATAGGGGCGATTTTATTTCCTAAAATATAACCACCTGCTTTTTTATTGGGAACAAAAGGAATTTCTTGCCCGATGTGCCACAATACAGAGTTTATTGCCGATTTACGAGAAGAACCAGTACCCACAACGTCACCAACATAAGCAACGGGATGTCCTTTTTCTTTTAACCTAGCAATGGTTTCTAACCCGTCAGGCATCTTAGATTCCAGCATTGCCAAAGCGTGGAGGGGAATATCGGGGCGAGTTGTGGCATGGGGGGCGGGAGAAAGATCGTCGGTGTTGGTTTCTCCTGGTACTTTAAACACGCTAACAGCGATCGCCTCTGCTGGTTTTTCTCGGCTAGTAAACCACTCAGCGTTTGCCCAAGAATCAATTACTTGCTTGGCATAAGAGTTAGTTTCTGAAAGTTCTAAGACGTCGTTAAAAGCATCAAATACTAGTAGGGTTTTGCTTAGTGCCTTGGTTGCTTCCGTGGCGATTGCATCATCGTCAGACTTTAACAAATCCACTAGAGATTGAACGTTGTAACCGCCCATCATTGTGCCGAGTAGTTCGACTGCATATTTTGCCGAAATTACGGGACACTCGATCTCGTCTTTGGCTACTCCAGTTAGGAAGCCAGCTTTGACATAAGCTGCATCGTCTACCCCAGGAGGTACTCTGTCTCTCAATAGGGCTAACAGTTCTTCTTTTTCAGCTTCGGGAGGATTTTTTAATATTTCACACAATTCTGATGTCTGTTGTGCGGTGAGGGGTAGTTCGGGTATACCTAATTCTTCTCTTTTAGCAGCTTGTTTTTTATATTCTTTTAACATCTCTGTAGTTCTCCTCTCTATCTATAATTCTCGATAGGCTATATATTGTCTCATCCGACATAACTAATCTCTGTTCGTGATGAGTATTTTTTTGGATAATACATTTATATTGTATTGATTTATTGATCGAGAATTAGTAGATAGCCAATCTTATTTTGTTACCAAATTTAGAAACTAGAGTTTGGCTTCAAATCTTACTTAGAGATTGCGATCGCTTTAATTGCGCTAAATTTTGATTGCCCGTACAAAATAAAACGGTTTTGAGTTCGGCAATCAATAGCTCAATCGCTTCATCTAGTGCCGTTTCTGATTCTGATGCAGCCTTGAGAAAAGGAAACGCCAAACCAGCTAAATCTGCACCCAAAGCGATCGCTTTTGCCACCTCCATACCGTTTCGCAAACCTCCAGAAGCAATTAGAGGTAAATCTGGATGTTGAGTTTTGATATCGACAATACAATCAGCCGTCGAGATCCCCCAATCGCCGAATGTTTTACCCAGTTTGCGCTGCAGGTTGTTTTCTGCTCGTTCGCTTTCGACTTTCGCCCAAGATGTTCCTCCCGCACCAGCAACATCAATAACATCAACACCTACGTCGATTAATTTAGCTGCCATCTTGGCGGAGATACCGTTGCCGACTTCCTTGGCAATCACAGGCACATTGATTTGCTGACATAGTTGTTCGATCTTGGCGAGTAATCCTTTAAAATTCTTATCCCCATTAGGTTGAATGCATTCTTGTAGGGGATTCAAATGCAAAATTAGGGCATCGGCTTGCAAAATATCGACTACTTGCAAACACTGTTCCAAGCCATAGGTATAGTTGAGCTGTACGGCACCTAAATTAGCAAACAAGATCGCATCAGGAGCAAGGGAGCGTACGGCAAAAGTATGAGCCGTGTCGGGATTTTCGACTGCAATTCTTTGAGAACCCACACCCATTGCCAAGCCGTATTTTTGTGCTGCGATCGCCAAACGACAGTTAATAGTCTTAGCTTGTTCTGTCCCCCCTGTCATGGAGGATATGAGAATCGGTGCATGCAACTTTTTGTGGAGAAATTGAGTACCGATGTCTATTTCATCAAAGTCTAATTCGGGCAAACAAACATGATCGAAACGATAGCGATCTAATCCATTAGTCACCTGCCGAAACTGTACGTCGTCTTCTAGACAAATACGCAGATGATCGGCTTTTCGGGTTTGCGTATTGGTCATCGATTTTACTCCATATTAAATAACCTCAATATCCTAATCGAATTTTTGTCATATCCTGCCAAATATAAAAAAAATGAGGCGAACTGTAATAATTCACCTCAACTAAAAAATGCTTTTAGCTAAATGCCAATAAATAGATTAATAAAAATATCCGAAGCTATTATCTACGGATATTTTTAGCCATGTTACGGAACATATCCATACTCGTGTCAGTTTTACGACGTTCTTGAGGGCTGGGTGCAGGTGCGGGTGCGGGAGTCGATGCTGCCGCACTAGGCTGAGATTCTGTTTGAGTAACTGCAGAGCCTCCTGTAATTCCAGGTTGAGATTGAGTGCTAGGAGTAGGATTAAATACAGTGTTTTGGCTGATGTCTTGGTTATTGTTGCCTTTATACATACCAGATCTGTCTTCGTTAGCAGATACCTCAGTTTCCACTGCGAAGCCACCTTTATTACTTGCAGTTTTAGGAAAAGTTCTTCTAACTCTTTTGGGTTTTCTCATGTAGTTGATGTCACCCATAGTCATGGAGTCATCAGGACTTAAGAAAAAATCTTTATCTCCCATTTTGGTAAATATCTCCTCATTCAGTGATAATCGTTGTTGATGAAATCAATAATTGCTTTAGGCTTTACTGTTCCGCCCGATGTGGTTGCGGAAAGTAACTAAAGATTAAATAAAGTTAAGTATTATTTTACACAAATACAACCTAAATAGTCAATCAAAATTCGGATTTAGTCTTTTGACATCATAGATAAATCAAAATAGAAGCAAAATTTAAATAACTATTAAAAAAGAGCGATACAGCCCTCCATTCTGGTCAAATATGCTATCTATCATAGGAGACGGTTATTAATCAGGGAGCAGTGAACATGAGCAAACTACGAAATATTTTGATTGGTGCAGGAGTAGCCGCAGTTGGTGCAATTGGAACTAAAAAAGCAGTTGACTATATGCGCAATCGAGATAAGGAAGAAGTTGTCGCTGAAAGTGAAGGTGATGCGGAAGTAGTTGCAGCAGATGAGGTAGCTTACGCTGTTGTCGAGCCTGGTTCGGTTCAAGATTTTTTGGACAAGAGTTTTGGCAATCCTAGTCGTTATGTTCCCACTCGTTCTCCCAAGGTGTTCGAGTACCAAGACGAGCAATATATGGTTATTTGGGCGAGAGATAACGAGAAAGATAAAAATCAAATGATGGCTTTTAAATATACTGATGCGGGTAGAAAAATGGTTGCTAGCGTTGGTTATACGGGCGAAGCAACTGACTACAATCTGAATTTAGACGATACAGATTTTGCTGTCGAAGTTAACGGCGAAAAGCTCGTTAGCGGGCAAGGAAATACTGACGGTGCGGATGAAGTAGATTTTGTTTTGGCATAGATTGCTAGCAGCGATCGCAATACGCTTTCTCCTATTCAGCTATGGCAAAGGGGAAAGCTTCGATCCAGGTAGCTATGGCTTGAATGTAGCTTTATATCGCTCGACGATCGCCTGAGATATGTCTGAGGGCATTTTTTTTATGTCAGAATTCATCATGTGTAGCTCGAAAGAGTGATCGCCAAGATTTAAAAACTCTAAAACGCGGTTTATCTGTTTGGGTGCATTTTCTAAAACCGCTTCATAGGTAACTTCCAAAGGCTCGATCTGCCTGACTTCGAGTATGCGGCGCAAACGTTTTTCTTGATTGACAATAAAATTATATTTTTTTCTTACTTCTACTAGTAGCTGGCGATCGATCTGAATGTTATTTAAAAACGACTGATATTCTTGAAAAGCAGGATTATCGTTACTGGTATTTTTATGAATATGCCAAACATTAGTTTTTTGCGCCAGCACCAAAGAAACCGCTTGGGAGACTTTGTCTTTTCTAACTAAAATGATGTATTTATCAATTAGTTGAAAAATTTTGCCAAATTTAGGTTTAGCCTGTCTCAACTCAAACAGAAAATGGGATATGAGTTTGGTGCCAAAGACTCCATTACTGGTGGTGCGATACTGCATGAGATTGTTCAGCAGTCTAAAATAATTGAAATTGCAGTTGAGAGCCAGAGTTTGATTTGCTGTTCTAAGATGTTCGATCGGATAGCCAGCAACCGCTGTAGAACTTAAGAGATCGCAAAAATAAGTCGATCCAGAGCGAGGAGTGGTCAGAACGGCATAGGCAAGCTTTGGTTTGATTAGCTGATTTGAAGATGGTTGTAAAAGATTTCTTTGACACATCAAATTGATAAAGATGTCGGCAAACAATCTCACAATGGGAACGTTTATATTTAGTCGATCTCCCATTTCTTTGACCGTCATAAACAAAGACAGCTCTTTTTGGAGCGAAACAACAACGATCGCTTGATAAGTATTGTTGTTGAGAAAATAATTAAATATTTGCTCTAGAGAATTATTAGATAAATCGCAGTAACAGTTATCATTAGCTGGTTGACGGCTGGTAAAGAAATTATGGATGTATTCTAAGATTTCAGTTTCACCAATAAAAAACAAATTATTTTGCAATGATAGCTTTTTTAAAAATTGTATCTCTTCAACAGCTTGAAAAATTTGAGCTACATCCATATTAATTTTGATATCGTGCAAACAATTCCTAAGTTCAATCGATTTTTGGTGTCTGACCAGAACGTGTCATCAATCAGTTATGTCTAAATCATATGCCAGAGAAGACATATTCGAGAAAAACCTTCTTGGATTAGACTTTTGGTCTCATGCACTACTGAGAAAAGAATTAATTGAGTTACAATCAGCTGCGAGAATTGTTTTAATAAAATAAAAATATTAATGGTTGGATATTTAGTCTTTCTAACAATATATGTCGGTTTATATTCTCTTTTCGCTTTAGGGTTAAATCTACAGTGGGGTTATGCAGGTTTGATCAACTTCGGTCATGTGGCATTTATGACTGTCGGAGCTTACGCCACAGTTCTGCTCAATTCCCAAGGATTCCCTTTGATTTTGGCGATCGCTGTTGGCATTGCGATCGCCGCGCTATTAGGACTACTAATTGGGATGTCTACCCTAAAGCTGAGAGAAGACTACCTAGCCATTGTGACCATCGGTACATCAGAATTACTGCGATTAATTGCTCAGAATGATGGTCTTGCCGATTTGGTTAAAGCTGCCAATAATTTATTACTCCAGATTTCCGATGGAAAATTCTCCCTCATTGAAGATGTAGACAATTTTCAAATCACGAGAGGCTCTTTTGGTATTCAAAGATTTCCCCTTCCGTTTGCTCGTTTCGAGCCTAATTTGTTTCAGAAGTATCTTTTAATTGGTATTTTGACTTTGCTAGCAGTATTTGCCACTTGGCTGCTGTTTCAAGGGTTGCGATCGCAATGGCGAGAAAGTAAGGCGATCAAAGGTAAAAGCTATCAACCCAAAAAATTGACTAGCTTGATTGTCTGGGCGATCTTGGGCGTGGGTATAATTCTAGCCATCTATATCAACGGCTGTATTGCTCTGTTAGATTACAACTATAAAGCAGGATTGATGCTGCTAGTTTTGATTACTGTGGCAGTGGTTTATTGGGGCTTAGAACTGCTAGTCAAGTCTCCCTGGGGTAGAGTACTCAAAGCTATCCGAGAAGATGAAGAAATTGCTAGAGCATTAGGTAAAAACGTTTTTTGGTACAAACTACAGGCATTTATGCTTGGTGGTGCGATCGCAGGTTTGGCAGGATCGTTTTATGTCTGGCAGCTAACGACCATCTACCCCAGCAACTTTGAGACTTTGATCACTTTCAATGTCTGGACGATGGTGGTTTTGGGTGGTGCGGGTAAAAATTCTGGCGCAATATTAGGGGCAATTATTTTTTGGGCTTATGATGCCTTGACCCGATTCTATCTGCCTAAATTGGGCTGGTTCAGTAGCTCGGAAGAGGGTGCATTTCGCATTATGGTAATTGGCTTGATTTTAATGGTGCTAATGATATGGCGACCAGAAGGTATTTTGGGTAATAAAGAAGAATTGACTTTGGGTAAATAATAAGTAATACCATTTCTCTTTAATACGACTACAGATAACTTCAAGGCTGGGGATTAGGGATTAGGAGAAATAAGCTATCTATTTGTAGCGATAATTTAGAGAATTGGTATAAAGAGTAGAAATCAACCAGTATTTATTTTTGAGTAGCAAATACTGGGGTTTTGCCAAAGATGGTTTTGCCAAGATTGAATAGTGCGATCGCTTTTAATTTCTACACCTTCGGCTGCTAGCTTCTCTCGATGATGGGGAATGTGAGTGATGGAACGTCCCTGAGAGTCTAAAATTCGATGAATAGGATAGCTGAGAGGAGCTTTCTTAATATAAATAGGCATCACTCGATAGTAGCTTCGATCAACCCCGATACTGGTTAAAATCTGCCTGTAAGTGATTACTCTTCCTTCAGGAATTTGCTTAACCAACTCTAAAAATCTTTCGTAAGGTATTTCTGATAAAGCAGGGAAATAATCTGGTTTGATCGTCACGCGATCGCCTTGGGCAATTTTTCCCTCTTGGATAACTACTCCCAATATTCCCCGCTTGTGTTCGATACTTTTTAGAGAATTAACCAAATGTTCGACTCTTTTGCATGGCTCACAATAAAAAGTAAGTCTAATAGCTGCACCATCAGAAAAAACTAGTTTCGCCCCTGGCTTGAAATAATTTGCGTCTACATCTTTTAAAACAATATTTTCTCTCAATTCTCCTGGTGTGATCGACAGGCTATTCAAGTCTTGAGCATTGACAACTAAAACTTGTCTGGGACTAGAGCGATCGCTATTGATATTTCTTTCAATACCGTATCTTTCGAGCAGGTTTACACTATCGCAAGGCAACAAAGGTTGTTTTCGCTCTTGCTTGATAAACAAGTGTTCTACGTAGCCGCGATCGCCCATACTACTAAATATTTACTCTGTAACTAATCACTTGCAGTTAATTGTCTAACAATCTGAGGTCGAGAATAAAGCGATCGCCCACCAGCCAATCAAATAGTTTTCTAGATAGATTCGTATATCCAAGTTATTGATTAAGCTTAGGCTTAACGATAGATAGAACTCTTATGTCTAAAACACCTTGTTTTCTCCTCAGTCGAATCTTGCTAAACTTTGAGGCACGAGCTAGCGAAGTTATTGGTGACATCTCTGCTGCTGCTTTTGCCCCTGATGGTAGCTTATGGATTGGCTCGGATGAAATGATTGGGGTAGAACGTTTATTGCCGATAAAAGAGTGTAGCTATGGAAAACACGAACGCTTTTTACTCGAAGACTATATCGAACTATTTAACACAGAAGATGAAATAGATATAGAGGGAATGGACTATTCAGAAGGTTATCTCTGGTTGACTGGTTCCCACAGTACCAAGCGCAAAAAAGTTAAGGGCAAAACAGACGCAAAAGATTTAGAAAGATTAGCTACAGTTACTACTGACTTAAATCGATTTATCCTCGCTAGGATTCCTCTGGTGAACGGTAAGTTAGTTAAATCCTATTCCCCTGTAGACGGTAGTAAATTGACCGCTGCCTGCGTTGAAACTACTGACGAGCGCAACGTCTTGTTCGAGCTTTTAAAATGCGATCGACATCTCCAACCGTTTATTGAGGCGGCTATACCCTCAAAAGATAATGGTTTGGATATCGAAGGTTTGGCAGTTGCGGAAAACAAGTTATTTCTCGGTTTGAGGGGTCCCGTACTGCGGGGTTGGGCGATAATTTTGGAATTAGAAACAGAATTAACCGAAACAGGAACGCTTAATTTTAAGGCGATCGGTAAAAACGGCGAAAAATACAAAAAGCATTTTTTCGATCTCGATGGCTTGGGAGTGAGAGAAATTTGTCTGCGAGGAGAAGACTTAATTATTCTGGCAGGTCCAACTATGGATTTAGAAGGGGAGATGCAGATCTTTTGTTGGCAAGATGCTTTGGAGAATTTAGACGATTTGATTCATTCTGTCGATAACGGAGATTTGATTTCTTTATTCGATCTTCCCCTTGTTATCGGTTCCGATCGCGCTGAAGGATTGGCTTTGTATTCTTATTTAAACAAAGATGATAGTCTTGTAGTTTTTTATGATTCTCCCGATCGCCAAAGAATTGTGAGTGACAAACAAGTATTTGTTGATGTCTTCAGGCTTTAATTTTGACGAGAAAATCTCTAATACTCAATTTACCCTTCAACCGATGCAGTGTGGACATGATGGGTAATTTGATGATTACAGCTTAGTTTATAACTGATAGTATAATTAAAAGTATAACTATTTATACAACTTATTCTTAATGGCAAAAGTCAAGACAGCAGTATCTTTATCCGAAGCAGTTTTATCTGAAGCAGATAAGTTAGCAGAATCTTTATCAACTTCTCGCAGTCAGATATTTGAACTTGCTTTATCAGAGTTTATTTCACGCCATCAAAACCAGCAGATGTTAGAGCAATTGGATGCTGTATATAGTGAAGATTCAGCCGAAGAGATCGAACTGACTCGACAGATGAAAACTGTTCAACAGTCTGTAGTTGAAGAATGGTAGTCAAGCAGGGCGATATTTACTGGATAGACTTAGGCAAACCCGTCGGCGCACAGTCAGCATATCGTCATCCTCACGTAGTAATTCAAAATAATGTTTTTAATAGGTCGCGAATTGCCACTGTGGTTGTCTGCGCTTTAACCTCTAATTTAAAAAGAGCTAATGCACCAGGCAATATTTTGTTAGAGAAAGATGAGGCTAATTTACCAAAACAAAGTGTCGTAAATGTCTCGCAAATTTTTACCGTCAGTAAAGAACAGCTACAGCAGAAAATTGGTAATTTGAGTCAAGCTAGGATCGAGCAGATTTTGGCAGGGATTAAACTGGTGATTGAACCAAGAGATATCTAACTGTACTTGATATTAACCGAAATTCAAAAATGAGATGTTTTTGTTTTATGGGTCTGTCATCGCTCTTTTTCTTTCATGACAACGGAAATATCTCTTGACTCTACAGTTAACAAGAGAGTCTAGATTACAGGTAAAAGAACAATGGCTATGAATCATGACTGACATTGCTACTCAAGAAACAGTTAGACTCTACAGGATGTCTAACGCCGAACATGAATGTCCTTGGGGACTCAAGGCTGTTAAGCTACTTCAGGAAAAAGGAATCGAATTTGAAGACCACAAACTGAAATCCAAAGAAGAAACCGAAGCTTTTAAAGCCAAACATAAGGTGCAAACTACGCCTCAAATCTTCTTTGGTGAAGAACGAATTGGCGGATATACTGACTTAGCTGAAAAGCTGAATGTAGAAGCGGTCAGGGTAGAATATTCTTACACTCCCGTAATTGCAGTCTTTTCTAGTGCGGGGTTAATGGCTTTAGCTACTACCATGGGGCTAACTGGGTTTATGGGTTTTTCCCTGTCTTTGCTGGCTACTCTAAAGTTAATGGATATGAACTCGTTTGCTGAGAGTTTCGAGAAATACGACCTAATTACCCAAAAAATTAGACCCTACGCCAAAGTATATCCCTTTGCCGAACTAGCGATCGCCCTGGGATTTCTCTCTGGCGTTGCTCCGCTCGCTACAGGTATTACTTCTCTATTCGTTGGCATTAGTGGCGGAATTTCGATGATTAAAGCAGTCTACATCGATAAACTAGCCCTTAATTGTGCTTGTGTTGGCGGTAATTCTAAAGCACCATTAGGCATCGTCAGTTTCACCGAAAACGCAATTATGGCGGTTATGGGCGCAGCGTTAATTTTCTCCGCTGCTACAGTGAACGTTAGATCGGCACAGCTTGGTGAAGCCCGACCTACCTCGATTGTGCGATTACAAAACGCTGACCAGTAAGGATATAAAAACAATTCTTAACTCTCTAGTTAACTGAAGGTTTACCCTATAATAAGGTGGTTTCGAGATCCCCAGGCAATCATGAGCAGATCGACTAATTTTAAGATTGGCGAGCTAGCAAAGCAAACAGGTCTAACTGTAGGGACTCTACGCTATTACAGCGACCTCGGACTTTTGCAGCCCGTAATTCGAGGAAATAATGGCTACCGCTATTACGATCAAAGCGCCAGCAGACAGGTAGAGTTTATTAGAAAAGCTCAAACTATCGGCTTTACTCTTGAAGAAATTAAGACTATTCTCGATATACGCGATCGCGGTGAGAAACCGTGTAATCTAGTACGAGACTTATTAGATAGCAAGATTAAGCAGCTAGAGATTCAAATTAAAAAGATGAGCTTGTTCAAACAGGAGCTAGAAGAATATCGCACAAGCTGGATTAATAACCCTAATCGCGAATCTGATTCCCAAGAAGTATGTCCCCTAATTTCTAGTGTGTCATTAAATTCTACAAATTCTAGGGAATCGTCAGCAAATTCAACTATCTTTTAGAGTTATCAATTCATGCAATGGTATGCTACCGATTATCGGTTTTTCTAGTTCTGCTATGGCTCTTAACTCCCCAGCAATTTTCCAACCAGTCGATCAGTTCGCGGCGATCTGTGCCGCATTGTCTTAACACGCTCCAAATCTGAATTGCGGTGGTTGGGCTGTGTAAATAAACTCTTAAAGGCTCGTTGGTAGTACAGGTACATTGAATGTCAAGCATCTTGAGTCGGCGATATACTTCCCAGCGATATGCCCATCTGACTTCCAATATACGACTGGGAGTTGCTTGAGAGGATTCTATCTGACTTTGTTCATTGACGCGATCGCTATTATTCATTTGCTTAATTTCCTAATTTTATCTGCCTCAAAATCCAATTGCCAGTAAGTTGGCTGTTGAGAATAAAAATCAATTGATTATCTTTAGTGATTATAAACATTAATCAATAATTAATGTCAACAAGCATTTGTATGTTTTTTCCAATTTTTACTCAGAAGTTTTGCTGAGTGTGTAATCTGAGTCACTATGTATTGGGCGTTGTCGTTTTTAATCAGTAATTTGAGGTTTTCCCAAAGGACTGACCTCGTCCCAAAGGGATACTGCAAGCATATGTCGCCAAAATGAATTGTTTCTCATCATGTCATTTAATAACCAATAGAAGATAATACTTGCATCAAAAATTGGTTGGGGATATGCTTCGCAAACAAAGGTTAAAAGATAAAGGCAAATGAAATAGCTGAAAAGGTACTTGCTAAGTATATTTTAGTTATCTAGATCGATTGTAATAAATTAATCGTCCAAAGCATCCTTTAAAGCGGTTCTTGCTGCCAAATGATTGCGAGTAGAACTGAGTATCTCTTGTTCTCGCTGCAAACGCTCCAGGGTGTCCTGCATCTCTAACAAAGCTTGCTGTTCCGATGCTACGCCATAAAGATTACTAGCTACCCAAAAGGACAAATCTGTTGGAGAACTAGGTAAATCATCAGGAAGCTCTATTTTTTGGCTGGTCAATTTCGCTGATAGGTGAACCACATCCCGTAATAACTCTTCTACTTCTGTAGCGATAGGGTTTAGATCTTCTGTTGCTGGTTTATCTTCAATCCACTCTACCAGACCTACACGATAGGGCTTTTCGCGAACATATTCCAAAACCCGAAATCTTTGCTTGCCAAAAGTAAGCATTTTCATCCGATCGTCGGGTAGTCTCTGAAAATGTAATATTTCCGCACAGCATCCGTACTCGGCAATTTCTCCTGTGGTCGGATTGATGGACAAAACGCCAAAACGGCGATCGTTCTCTAGAATCGTATTCATCATGATTCTGTAACGATACTCAAATATATGAAGCGGTAGCGGACGGCTAGGAAATAAAACTACTTCAGGGAGGGGAAACAAGGGTAGTTCTCTGACTGCGATTGAAGAAGATGCCATCTAAACTTAATATTTTAGCTATGTGAGGTGTTGTTACTTATTTAATTACTTTAGCGGATTTCTTTTCGCCACGTATATACCTAAATACTGAAAAACCCTTTAGAGTAGATCTTAAGGGTCGGAAATAGGCTGTTTATAGGCTATGGAGCATAATAATATGATTTTACAGCTTGACTTCAATATCAACCCCTGCGGGTAGATCAAGCTTCATCAAAGCATCAATAGTTTTAGAAGAGGGCTTATAAATGTCAATAATGCGGCGGTGAGTACGAGTTTCAAAGTGTTCGCGAGAGTCTTTATCGACGTGAGGCGATCGCAATACACAATATATTTTTCGTTTTGTTGGTAGAGGAATGGGTCCAACAGCAGAAGCGTTAGTTCTGTTGGCCGTATCTACAATTTTTTCACAGGAAGTGTCGAGTAAGCGTTGGTCAAAAGCTTTAAGGCGAATGCGTATTTTTTGTTGTTGGATCGTTGCCATGTTGTTTGGTTGTCGAGGTTCGGATAGTGATTTAAGTACGGTCTGACGAGAGACAATTAGCTTGGCATGAAGCTAACCTATTCTCTCACAATAACAGGGAAGTAGATAGCATTAGCCATAAGTGACTTGCCAGTTCTACTCCCAAGTTGCTTAAGATGTTCGATTTACTATGGTTGTCCGTAGGACTACTTAATAATCTTAGAGACTACACCAGCACCAATAGTACGACCACCTTCACGAATTGCAAAGCGCATTCCTTGCTCGATCGCAATGGGGTTGATTAGTTCTACATTCATTTTAATGCGATCGCCAGGCATTACCATTTCTACTGCGCTACCATCATCAGCAGTGTAGTCAGTAATTGTACCAGTCACGTCAGTGGTACGAACGTAGAATTGAGGACGATAATTTTTGAAGAAAGGAGTATGACGACCGCCTTCCTCTTTAGTAAGTACGTACACTTCACCCTCAAATTCTGTGTGGGGAGTAATCGAACCAGGTTTTGCCAATACCATACCGCGTTCGATATCGTCTTTTTGGACACCACGAAGTAGTACCCCAACGTTATCTCCTGCTAAACCTTCATCCAAAGTTTTTTGGAACATTTCAACACCAGTCACTGTAGTGCTGCGAGTATCTTTGATACCTACAATTTCGATGGTCTCGCCAACTTTAACTACACCACGCTCGATACGACCAGTTGCCACTGTACCACGACCAGTAATGGAGAAAACATCTTCTACAGCCATCAAGAAAGGCTTGTCTACTTCTCGTTCTGGAGTGGGAATATAAGCATCAACTTGCTCCATCAGATCGTAGATTTTATCAACCCATTTATCATCACCTTTTTTGGTGCTGGGATTAGCAGTTAAAGCTTCTACGGCTTTAAGAGCAGAACCAGAAACGATAGGAATATCGTCACCAGGAAAATCATATTCGCTTAGTAGCTCACGAATTTCCAATTCAACCAATTCAAGTAGCTCTTCATCGTCTACTTGATCTTCTTTGTTCATGAAGACTACCAGGCTAGGAACACCAACTTGTTTAGCTAATAGAATGTGTTCGCGAGTTTGAGGCATAGGTCCATCAGCAGCAGATACTACTAGAATACCTCCGTCCATCTGAGCAGCACCAGTGATCATGTTCTTTACATAATCAGCGTGTCCTGGACAGTCTACGTGAGCGTAGTGACGATTTTCGGTTTCGTACTCTACGTGAGCAGTATTAATAGTGATACCACGAGCTTTCTCTTCAGGTGCAGCGTCGATATCTTCGTAATTTCTTGCCTTAGCATTACCCAAAGCAGCCAAAGACAAGGTAATTGCTGCAGTTAAAGTGGTTTTACCGTGGTCTACGTGACCCACAGTACCGATATTTGCGTGGTCTTTAGTACGTTCAAACTTTGCGCGTGCCATTAATTAATTAATTCCTTTATTTAAATTAGTGTGTTCCCTTTATTTTTAGCGATAATTGCCTCTGCTTCATTGCGAGGAACATCGCTATATTCGCTGAACTCCATTGAAAATATACCGCGTCCTTGGGTTTTTGAGCGGATATCTGTAGCATAACCAAACATTTTTGCCAAAGGAACTTGAGCATCTATTTTGGCTATACCAGCATCGGAGTTCATTCCTTCAATGTTGCCCCGACGAGAGTTCAAGTCTCCGATTACATCTCCTAAAAAATCTTCAGGAACTTCAACTTCAACCTTCATCATTGGCTCTAACACTACAGGAGAAGCTTGCTTTACTGCTTCTCTAACTGCCATCGAACCTGCAACCTTGAAAGCCATTTCATTTGAGTCTACATCGTGGTAAGAACCATCAACTAGAGTAACCTTGATATCTATCAAAGGATATCCTGACAAGATACCAGATTCGCAGGTTTGTTTCACCCCTTGTTCGATGGCGGGGATATATTCTTTAGGAATAGTACCACCTACGATTTTAGAAACAAATTCAAAACCAGCGCCAGCTTCGGCTGGTTCGATCTCTAATACGGCGTGACCGTATTGACCTTTACCGCCACTTTGCTTGATATATTTACCTTCTGCTCGGCTTTCCTTACGGATTGTTTCGCGGTAAGCTACCTGAGGTTTTCCTACTGTTGCTTCTACATTAAACTCCCTTAGCATCCTATCTACTAAAATTTCTAGATGGAGTTCGCCCATTCCAGCAATTACTGTCTGATTTGTCTCGGGATTAGTACTGACTTTAAAGGTAGGATCTTCATCAGAAAGAGCCTGCAAAGCTTTGGAAAGCTTTTCGACATCACTTTTGGTTTGAGGCTCTACAGCCACGGAAATTACAGGTTCTGGGACGTAAAGAGATTCCAAAATAATTGGATTCTTTTCATCACAGAGAGTGTCCCCTGTAGAGGCAACTTTAAGTCCTACTATTGCCCCTAAATCCCCTGCTCTCAGCTCATCTACCTCAATGCGATCGTTTGACTTGAGAACTACTAAACGCGAAATTCGCTCCTTCTTTTGCTTAGTAGAGTTATACACATAACTACCCTTAGCCAAAACTCCAGAGTAAACTCTGACAAAAGTCAAACGACCAAACTTATCAGTGGCGATTTTGAATGCCAGAGCAGAAAAGGGCTCCTCATCGCTAGAATGCCTTACTGCCTCTTCTCCGCTAGGTAGCTCTCCAGTAATTGCTGGTACTTCTGTTGGAGCAGGTAAGTAGTCCACTACAGCGTCCAAAAGAACTTGAACTCCTTTATTCTTAAACGCAGAACCGCAAAGCATGGGCATGATAGTGCCCTCAATTGTGCCTTGTCGGACAGCAGCCTTGATTTCCGCTTCGCTGAACTCTTCTTCCATCAAGAACTTCTCTAACAGTGCCTCGTTTGTCTCCGCAACAGATTCGATTAACTTTGTACGATACTCTTTAGCTTGGCTTAGAAGTTTATCAGGAATATCTTTCTCTTCTATATCTTTTCCCAAATCGTCTTTGTAGATGACTGCTTTCATCCTGACAAGGTCGATAATTCCTGCAAACTCTCCCTCACTACCGATGGGAATTTGAATGGGTACGGCATTCGCTTGGAGACGTTCTCTAATCTGCTCATAGACCTTAAAAAAGTTCGCTCCTGTGCGATCCATCTTGTTGACAAATGCAATTCTAGGTACGTTGTACCTATTAGCCTGTCTCCATACTGTCTCAGACTGAGGTTGAACTCCACCAACAGAACAAAACACAGCAATCACGCCATCCAAGACTCTCATAGAGCGCTCGACTTCTATCGTAAAGTCTACGTGACCTGGAGTATCAATAATATTTACTTTATGATCCTTCCAACTAGTACTGATTGCAGCAGCAGTAATGGTAATTCCCCTCTCTTGTTCCTGCTGCATCCAGTCCATAGTGGCTGCACCATCGTGAACTTCGCCCATCTTGTAGGCGATGCCAGTGTAGAAAAGAATCCGCTCAGTTGTTGTTGTTTTGCCCGCGTCTATGTGAGCGGCAATACCAATATTTCGTACTCGCTCAAGCGGGGTGCTACGTGCCACAAATACCTCCTTGCATCTTGCAGGATGAAATTGCTAAGTGTTTATTTTTTTAACACCGTTTATAATTCTATACTTTTATTTAGTTTTTTTAAATTTTAAAGTATTCAAATACAAAGGCGGCTCTACATAATAGCTAAAAACTAAACGAGCTAATCAATTGCTCTAGTCAAAAAATTGAGACTCGCTTTCTCGCGAACGGAATCGCAGCGAATATGCCAAGCTTCTAATATTTAGCAACTAAAGCAATTAAAGTCAGTCTTAATAGCGATAGTGGGCAAAAGCTTTATTTGCCTCTGCCATGCGATGAGTCTCTTCTCTTTTTTTCATTGCACCACCCGTCTCGTTAGCAGCATCCATAATTTCACTAGCTAACTTACCAGACATGGTACGACCACCTCTAGAACGAGCAAACTGAATCAGCCAGCGCAGAGCGAGAGTAGTACCTCTACCTTGTCTGACTTCCATAGGCACCTGATAAGTCGCGCCACCTACTCGGCGAGCCTTAACTTCTACTAAGGGAGTAAGATTTTTGATAGCTTGCTCGAACACTTCGATCGGTTCGTTTCCAGTTCTCTCACCGATAATGTCCATAGCATCATAGATGATGCGAGAAGCCAGAGATTGTTTACCACTGCGCATGATTCTTCTGATAGTCATGCTGAGTAGGCGGCTATTATAGACTGGATCTGGAGGAACAGGACGCTTTTTCTTTGTTGAACGACGAGACATAATTATTACTACTGAACTTCTAAAGAATGTAAGATTTTCTACTAAGACCTTCTCAGGCAAGGATTTAGGTTAAGTTGAATACTCAACTTTTGCAGTTGACAAGCCATCATATGATAGGCTCGCCTATTGAACATTTGCGAGTCATGATGGATATAGCTTACTGCTACCATATTTCTAAGATAATGACTTGACTCTAGAAGTTTTATCAATAGAACTATTCTCGTCTGCCTTTGCAACTCTTCAGAGCGAGAATATAGTTCAGCCGCTTTTCTAATGATAAAAATTCAATACAAGCTTTGCCTACTTGTTTAAGACTTAGGGCGCTTAGTGCCGTATTTGGAGCGCCCCTGCGCTCTGTCTTTCACACCAGTGGTATCCAAAGTACCACGCACTATGTGATATCTGACTCCTGGCAAATCTTTGACTCTACCTCCGCGAATGAGTACAACGGAGTGTTCTTGGAGGTTATGTCCGATTCCTGGAATGTATGCAGTTACTTCAAAACCCGACGTCAGACGGACTCTAGCAACTTTTCTCAGTGCTGAGTTAGGCTTTTTGGGGGTGGTGGTATATACTCTAGTACAAACTCCACGACGTTGAGGGCATTCTTTTAATGCAGGAGACTTAGTTTTCTTCTGCGCTTTCGATCTTTCGCTACGAATGAGTTGCTGAATAGTAGGCATGAGTAATTGGCTTGTTGGTTTTAATCCTCTTAATCTATTAGTTTGTTAGGTAGCTAACAGAAATAGCAGACAAATTCTGATTTTATGTTAATACTCCATTATATGTCAATCTTATTCATAACGTATTTTATTCGGCATATTCTAGCCAAGTATTTGGCGTGGTCAAAGGTGGATTACTAGGCGATCGCAAAAGAAATTCCGCACCCACACACATTTTTTGCCTGAGGATTATGAAATCTAAATCCGCCTCCCATCAGATCTTGAGCGTAGTCTATTGTTAATTTTTCAATGTATTCGCTGTAACGAGAGTCGATGGCAATCTCGATACCTTCAATTTTTACTAGGTTGTAGCCAGAGGAGGTTTCTCCTTGAAAATCGTCTTTATTGGACTGTGAATCCAAATTTTCTAGCTTTAGCTCATAATATAAGCCAGAACATCCCCCCAAGCTAATAGTTAGCTTGATTTGGACATCTGGCTGTTCGCGATTGCGTTTGATGCGCTCTATCTCTTTTACTGCTGAAGAACTTATTTGCAACATGTTTGAGCTGTTTCATACCGTCAATGAGAATTAAGTTTATGCTACAGCAAAAAAACAGTTGCAAGCCGCACAAAAAGTTTAGCTGTCTGACCTAAATTATTTATGTCTTGAAGCCGCGAAATTTATTTTCTAGCATAGTCATCGCTAAAGCGAATAATATCATCTTCACCAAGGTATTGCCCGTTCTGAACCTCGATTAGAACTAGCTTGATGACACCAGGATTTTCTAATCTATGAGAAGTGCATTGAGGAACATAGGTTGATTGATTGCTACTAAGAATCATTTCTTTCTCCCCACAGGTTACTTTCGCAGTGCCAGACACTACTATCCAATGTTCGCTTCTGTGGTGGTGCATTTGCAGACTGAGACGATGACCTGGATTTACTTCTATACGTTTTATTTTATATCCGCTACCTTCCTCTAAAGTCGTGAAAGAACCCCAAGGACGAATTTCTGTAGCTGGAGCTGCTGTATGAGCAGAGCCTATTTTGTCAACTCTGCGATCGTGAGAAGGCAATGACTGCTCGGACAATCCAGATTTGGTGTTGGACTTAGTTTTTATAGATTGAGACATGATTACTAAAATTACTAATTGGCAAACAATATATGAACTTAATTTACGTTATTGCGTTAGCTCGACTTTCCTGCGATAGAAAAATATTTTCTATCTATCCCAAACGATAACAAACAACTGTTTAAAATTTAAATATAATACAAGCGTATATCAGCAAAATTTACTATAAATACATCGAATCTTTATGAACCTAAGCTTAGATGATTAAAAATAGATGTTGGATTAGAGACAATCTAAATACTTAAAATAGCAGCAACATTACTTAGTTCTTCTGAGTAAACGCTAATAAGTCTAAAACCGATCTTTGTTTTGAAACCCACAACTTATTATTCATTCAATTTCGAATTATTTTGCTTAGAAAACTGTATCCAATTAGTCTTTTTGCTATTGTCATTTTAGTTACAATAAAGTATTAAAGTTTTGTCAAAGAGCTATGAGCAAGGCTCTCGCGTTCCGTGTGATTGCCATGGGTTGCAGACATTCACTGGACTTGAGAGTCATAGGGTGGAGAAAAGTTACCGCCGACAGATATAAGCCAGTTTATAAATGTTGAAAGTTTCGAGGGTAGAAAAACAGCGTTTAGATATGTACTGAAATGGGATACACAGATAGGTCTGGCAGCACCCAAAGGCGTTAACAAATTGGGTTCAGGTTGAAAAGATTTGGCAGCTGAGAGATTTATTGGTCATTTGATTGCTAAAATATCTCTACTTTAGATGTTCTCAGACAGCCTAGCTATCTAACTCTCGGTCGAATAGAGGTAACACTGACCTAAGAAACCGCAATTTACATGGGAAATTGCACATTCAATAAGTTAATAGAGAAAGATATCAATTACATCACATACTTTAATAACTAAAATAAATTCATTAGTATTTTCCACTTTAAAAATCTTCAGCCTTTGCGTAGTAATCGATTAGTTTAAAAATTACCCCACGCAATCTACCACACTTTTATGAGCAAGCAAGAAATGGAATCAAAAAAAGCAGAAAATAAATATATAGCTAAATCTCAGTTATCTTCGCAATTGAGGAAAAAACCTTTTGGCGGTCAACGTTGGTTAGTAGAGGAGAGAGATGCTTGTGGTGTAGGTTTTATTGCTTATCAAAATGGCAGGGAGAGTAATAAAATTGTTACCCAAGCTTTGAAGGCTCTGGGTTGTATGGAGCATCGTGGTGGATGCAGTGCCGATCGCGATTCGGGAGACGGTGCGGGGATTATGACGGCGCTGCCCAAAAAAATATTTGCAGAATGGTTTGCTGAGAACAATATTCCACAACCAGCAGCAGAAGCTTGGGGTGTAGGAATGGTTTTTTTGCCCCAGGATGTGGATAAAATTGCCGTCGAGAAAAAATTTATCGAAGATACGGTTAGGGCGGAAAATCTGACTGTATTGGGTTGGCGAGAGGTACCAGTTAAGCCAGAAGTCCTGGGGGAACAGGCTAGAGCAAATCAACCTCACATCGAGCAAGTCGTTGTTAGTTCTCCTGATGGTCTAGCGGGAGATGAATTAGACCGCAAGCTGTATATAGCGCGATCGCGAGTGGGCAAAAAACTAACCGACGATTTTTATATTTGTTCTTTCTCCTGTCGGACTATTGTCTATAAAGGACTGGTGCGATCGGTTATTTTGGGCGAGTTTTACCAAGACCTGAGCAATCCAAACTTTGAAAGCACCTTTGCTGTATACCATCGTCGCTTTAGCACTAACACAATGCCCAAGTGGCCATTTGCTCAACCAATGCGAATGCTAGGTCATAACGGAGAAATAAACACTCTCTTGGGCAATATTAACTGGATGAGCAACCGCGAAAAGGAATTAGTATCGAATTTTGGAGATGCTACCTTGCCAGGGTGGACTCAATTAGAAATCGAGGCACTAACTCCTATCGTCAATAATGACAACAGCGATTCCTACAACTTAGATAGTGCCATGGAATTGTTGGTGCGGACTGGTCGCAGCATTCCAGAAGCAGCCATGATCCTCGTTCCAGAAGCCTATAAAAACCAGCCTGCTCTTCAAGACTATCCTGAGATAGTGGATTTTTATGAATATCATAGCGGTCAGCAAGAACCTTGGGACGGTCCAGCCCTACTAGTATACAGCGATGGTAAAACCGTCGGTGCAGCCCTTGATCGCAATGGTTTGCGCCCCGCTCGATATACCATTACTAAAGATGGATATGTGGTAGTGGGCTCGGAAACGGGAGTAGTAGACCTACCCGATGAAGAAATCGTGGAAAAAGGTAGACTGGGTCCAGGTCAAACCATTGTGGTAGATCTCAAAACCAAGGAAATTCTCCGCAACTGGGATATAAAACAGCGGGTAGCAAAAGCCAATCCCTATGGAACCTGGGTCGAAGAACACCGCCAGCCAGTAAAAGCCAAAGAATTTGGCACGGAAAATCTTCTCAGTCCCCAGCAGTTGCTACAGCAGCAGACAGCATTTGGCTATACCGCCGAAGATTTAGAGCTGATTATTCAGTCGATGGCAATCAATGGAAAAGAGCCTACTTTCTGCATGGGAGATGATATTCCTCTGGCGGTACTTTCTAACAAGCCTAGATTGCTTTATGACTACTTCAAACAAAGATTCGCTCAGGTAACTAACCCCGCAATCGATCCTCTGCGAGAAAGTTTGGTAATGTCTCTATCAATGCAGTTAGGAGCGAAAGGTAATCTGCTCAACCTCAAGCCTGAAGATGCCAGAATGCTTAAGTTGGACTCGCCAATAATCAACGATGAAGAGTTAAGCGCGATTGAATCTTCTGATTTTAAATCAGAGAAACTATCTACCCTCTATAAAATCGCTACAGGTCCTAATGGCTTGCAAGAAGCAGTAACCAAGCTATGCCACCAGGCTACTGAGGCAGTTAAAGCAGGGGTAGAAATAATTGTATTGAGCGATCGCACAGCCTATCCGCAGGGTAATCGCTCTGAAGATGTCGGTACAGAATATAGCTATATTCCTCCTCTACTAGCAGTAGGTGCGGTTCATCACCACCTAATTCGTCAAGGACTGCGGTTGCGGACTTCCTTAATTGCCGATACGGCTCAGTGTTGGAGTACTCACCATTACGCTTGTTTGATCGGTTATGGTGCTTCGGCAGTATGCCCTTATCTAACTCTAGAAAGCGTGCGTCAGTGGTGGAACGATCCCAAGACGCAAAAACTAATGGCGAACGAACGTATCGAAGCCATTAGCCTCGATAAAGCCCAAAAAAACTATCGTAAGTCTATTGAGGCAGGATTACTTAAGATTCTCTCTAAAATGGGTATCTCCTTGCTTTCTTCCTATCATGGCGCCCAAATTTTTGAAGCTTTGGGACTGGGGGTAGATTTAGTAGAGCTTGCTTTTGCTGGTACGACTTCTCGTTTGGGTGGTTTGACTATTGCCGAATTGGCTCAGGAGGTTATTGCCTTCCACCACAAAGCCTTTCCCGAACTTGAAGGTAAGAAGCTGGAAAACTATGGTTTCGTGAAATACAAGAAAGGCGGAGAATACCACATGAATTCTCCCGAAATGTCTAAGGCTTTACATAAAGCAGTAGCCAGCAAAGAATACGACCACTACGAGCTTTATAAGCAACATCTCCAGGGAAGACCAGCAACGGCATTAAGAGACTTACTAGATTTCAAAAGCGATCGCGAGTCGATTCCAGTCGAAGAAGTAGAATCAATCGAAAGCATCTTTAAGCGCTTTTGTACTGGAGGAATGTCTTTGGGGTCTTTATCTAGGGAAGCTCACGAAACCCTGGCTGTGGCGATGAACCGTATTGGCGGCAAATCTAATTCTGGAGAGGGTGGAGAAGACACTGTTCGTTTTAAAGTTTTGGATGACGTAACTGATGGCAAATCTCCTACTCTGCCTCATCTCAATGGCTTGCAAAATGGCGATACTGCAAATTCGGCAATCAAACAGGTGGCATCGGGACGCTTTGGCGTTACTCCAGAGTATCTCATGAGCGCCAAGCAAATCGAGATCAAACTCGCTCAAGGTGCAAAACCAGGAGAAGGAGGACAGCTGCCAGGGAAGAAAGTCAGCCCCTATATCGCTTCTCTGCGTCGTTCCAAACCAGGAGTAACTCTAATCTCGCCTCCTCCCCACCACGACATCTATTCCATTGAAGATTTAGCTCAGTTGATCTTCGATCTGCATCAGATTAGCCCCAAGGCAAAAGTATCCGTCAAGCTAGTAGCGGAAATTGGTATCGGGACGATCGCAGCAGGAGTGGCTAAAGCCAACTCTGATGTAATCCAAATCTCTGGTCACGATGGCGGTACTGGCGCATCTCCCCTAAGCTCGATCAAACATGCTGGTACTCCATGGGAACTAGGACTTACTGAGGTACACAGAGTACTATTGCAAAATAAACTACGCGATCGCGTACTACTCCGTGCCGATGGTGGTCTAAAAACAGGCTGGGATGTGATTATGGCTGCCCTGATGGGTGCAGAAGAATATGGCTTTGGTTCGATCGCGATGATTGCCGAAGGCTGTATTATGGCTCGGATATGTCATATGAATACCTGTCCTGTAGGGGTTGCCACACAACAGCAACACTTGCGAGACAGATTTAAGGGTATTCCCGAAAACGTGGTTAATTTCTTCTTCTTTGTGGCAGAAGAGGTGCGTCAGTTACTAGCTAAATTAGGCTATCGCAGTTTGGCAGAAATTATTGGTCGTGCGGACTTGTTGGTACAAAATACCGAGGCTCATATTGCTAAAACTAACGGCTTAGATCTAAGCTGCTTGATTGACCTACCCAATGTGAAAGCAGACCGCAGCTGGTTAAATCACGATGAAGTTCATACCAACGGCGACGTTCTCGATGACAAAATATTGGCTGACCCCGATGTCGCTGGCGCGATCGCCAATCATGATAAAGTAGCCAAAGATATCGAGATTATCAACACCGACCGCAGTGTGGGCGGCAGGATTTCTGGAGCGATCGCTTCCCAATATGGCAACAACGGCTTTAAAGGGGAAATTACCCTAATCTTCAAAGGTGCTGCTGGTCAAAGTTTTGGTGCATTTAACCTCCCTGGAATGAAGATGATTATCTCTGGGGAAGCCAACGACTACGTGGGTAAAGGAATGCACGGTGGCGAAATTATTATCGCCCCCAGCACTAAATCTAATTTTGATGCCGCCAAGAGTGCGATCGTCGGTAATACTTGCCTCTACGGCGCGACAGGGGGTACTCTTTACGCTAATGGACGCGCTGGAGAAAGATTTGCAGTGCGTAACTCCCTCGGTCAAGCAGTCATTGAAGGTGCAGGAGATCACTGTTGTGAATACATGACAGGCGGTTTAATCGTCGTACTAGGCGAAGTCGGTCGTAATGTCGGTGCTGGTATGACAGGCGGTTTGGGTTACTTCTTAGATGAAGCAGGTAACTTTGTCGATAAGGTTAACCCCGAAATCGTTAACATCCAACGAGTCTCTACTACTGCTGGGGAACAACAACTTAAAGAGATGATTCAACAGCACGTAGCAAGAACTGGTAGTGCTAAGGGTAAAGCTATACTCCAAGATTGGGACAACTATCTACCTCAATTCTGGCAAGTAGTTCCACCCTCTGAAGCAGATAGGGCAGAAACTAACGCTGAAGCAAGTGAAGCAGCTTTGACTTCTGTGTAATTTTCTTGCTTGCTCGTTATTTTGCAATTTTATTTAGGGCGATCGTGTTTTGTAGCGCGATCATCTTTTTTCTGTTAAGGTGTTTTTTTGAAAATAGAGCCCAGAATCTTATAGATCCATACAATCTTTTTAAAGAAATAAAAATCTGGGATCATTCTTTTTATCTAATTGAGAGACAATTAGATAAGCCTATTTTTTACAAACTAATTAATAAAACACTAATTAATAAGACATTACTCAAACTACAGTACGATCGCGCCAAATGGCAGGTAATGCAAAAATTAATGGAGCAATGCGACTTTGTTGCGATGTTCGAGAATGTCTGTTTTATATTAGAAATTTTAGAATAATTTTGTAATAATTTCTCAGTTAAATGCTTTACGTGACAGCAAAAGATTTAAAAACGCTAGTGCGATCGCCTTTTAATCGATTTCATTGCTCAGGTTAATATCCAAAAGATTGTAGTTGCCAAATACTTTTAAAACTTCGGTACAGTTTGATAACTCGGTTAATGCCTCTGCGATCTGTTTATCTTGAGAATTACCTTCAAGATCGATAAAAAATATATATTCTCCCAAAGAACGCTTGCTAGGACGAGATTCGATTTTACTTAAATTAATTTCTCGGCGAGCAAAAATTTCTAGGGCTTTCATTAATGCCCCTGGAGCATTTTCGGGCAAACTAAAAGCCAAAGAAAGATGACTGCCAATTGTGCTTTCATCGCGACTGACAACCCAAAAGCGAGTGCAGTTATCGGGACGATCTTTAATATCTTTTTTTAATAAAGGTACTTGATATAGTTCAGCCGCTCTGGGAGAAGCTACCGCAGCCGCAGTAAGATCTTCTTTGAGCAAGCTAATCCCTTCAGTAGTAGATTTGGTAGGAATCAGTTGAACCTGGGGCAAAAACTTTTCTAGCCATTTTTGACATTGTGCTAAACCTTGAGGGTGAGAATATACTGTTCTAATTTCAGCTAATTGATCGGCAAAAGATAACAGACCATGAAAAATTGGAATAGTTAACTCTTGATGTACTTGAAGATTATCTGCTTGCCAAAGGGTGTCCAAGACTAGAGTCACGCTGCCTTCAATAGAATTTTCAATTGGCACGACGGCTCGATCTACTTTACCTTGGGCAACAGACTGTAACGCCAAAGCCATGCTGGGGTAGGGACAAAGAGTAGATTGTTGCTGTTGTCGATCGCTCAACCAGTCTGCATAAGCCAAAGCTGCAGTTTCTGAGTTAGTGCCTGTCGGTCCTAAGTAAGAGAGAGAAAGATTTGTGGGCATTATGTATTTGCGATAATAAATTTAAAATAAATTATTAATTTTTTACATACATACTGATTAGTCACGAAATGTAACCTAAAATTAATAAATACCAAAAAGCTCCAGTAGTTTCACTTATGTACGTTAGTTTCAATGCATCAGAGTCGGTTCGGATATCCATCATAAATGAAGAACAGCCGATAAAACACTATTTACGTCAACCCAAAAGGCTAGTTCATGCGATTGCCGATTCTCAGCTAATGAAACAAGTAGCTGATGACTTGTATGAGTTAAAAATGCGACCGATTAATTTCATGGAGATATATCACTTCCAGCCAATTGTGCTGTTAAAAGTGTGGTCTGGCTCTAACGGCAGTGTATATTTGCAGTCGGTCGACTGTCAAATTGAAGGAATCGAGTATATTAACAAGCGTTTTTCTCTTAAGTTGAAGGGTGTTTTGTATCCCCGCGAATCTGATGGGCAGACTACTCTTGAAGGTCAGTCCGATCTCGAGGTAGGAGTAGGATTGCCAGCGGCTCTGATGTTTACACCTAAAGCATTTTTGGAACGTGCGGGAAACAAGTTGTTAAAAAGTATTCTGGGTCGGATTAAAAATAAGCTGACTACTCAACTGATACAAGATTATCGCACTTGGGCACTGCAAACACCGCAAACCGAGTCAGAGTTACAGTCGGAATTGCAGTCAGAATTAGGATACTAAGTTTTGAACTCTTAAACCATCCAACAATTCAATCTTGACTGAAAACCACTCAAGAAACTTACCAGCAAGCGATGCAACAACACCTGGGAGAGCAAGATTTTACCGCACTCTATGAACTATGGCGATCGCAATTTATCGAGGGGGAAATTTTGGCATGATTTGAACGAACGACGGTGTTCGGGAGTGATGCCAAATTTTTGGATTGCCAAACGATGATCGCTAGTTGGATATCCTTTATTTCGAGCGAGATTGTATTCGGGATATTTATCTGCTAAAGCAACAATTAGTTCGTCGCGCCATACCTTCGCTAGTATACTAGCCGCCGCGATCGCAGGCGATCTGGCATCGCCTTTAATTATGGTTTTTTGGGTCAAAGCCAGATCGGGAATGGGAAATTTACCATCGACCAAACAGATATGGGGAGCGAGCTTTAACTCGACTATGCTTCTTCGCATAGCCAATAAAGAAGCCTGTAAAATATTGAGGCGATCGATTTCATCTACGCTGGCAAAACCAATACAGCAATCCGCTGCTACTTGCTTTATTTGAGGTATCAACTCTTGACGCTTGTTCGCCGACAGCCTTTTGCTATCTTTAACCCCAATCTCAATCAGTTTGGGGAGCTTAGCTATCGGCACAACTACTGTCGCTGCCACTACAGAACCGAATAAAGCTCCTCTGCCAACTTCATCTACCCCTGCTACTAAGGTATCAGAAGCAGTAAATTCGGATAGTAAAGAATCATCAAAACTAGGGTTTGGGTTCATTGGTGTGGCTTACTCCAACTCCACGCGATCGACAAATAAGAATCCAATTCGACCGCCTCTATAATCTGGATAATTTAAACAGTTAACCCTTTCCCTCTCAGACTTCTACTTCCTGAGGTGCAGAGGAACGGCGACGACGGCGACGACGAACTTTAGGTGCTGCCTCTTCTCTTTCCTCAGCTTCTACTGTTGGCTTAGCTGCTGTTTCTGCCTCGGCTGCTTTATTGTCAGTCTCTACTTTAGCTTTGCTTCTAGTTCTTCTCCCTCTGGTTTTAGGTTTTTTCTCTTCTTTGGGAGTTTCTGCTTCGGCAATAGTTTCTGCTGCGGAAGTTTCTGTTTCTTCTATTGTGGGTGAATCTTCTCCTGGCTTTTTAACATAAACCAGAACTGACTTGGGATCTTTAGTTTCCTGTCCTTCATAAACCAAAGGAGAAATTCCCATTAGGGCATAAATCTCCTGCTCTAGCTCTCCCATTTCTACGACAACTTTTTCTAAGTTGGCTTCGTCTCGACGAGAGGAACGTCCTGAACTACGGGATTTCCTGTCTTCACTGCGATCGCTACTGTCGCGATCGAGATTTTCGTTATTCTCTGCTTCTAATAGTTCGTCTTTAATCAAGAGATCGTTGCGACGGCTACGGCGACGGCGACGATTCCCATTAGCTTGCTCTTGATAGTTGAGACGATCGATCGAGTCTATTGGTTTACTGTTGCTATCGTCTTTTAGTTCTGGGCTATTTTGGTTTGCCAGCTCTATTCTTTCCGATCTCGCCGTTGGTGGCGGAATGACCATGGGGCGAATGCTATTTACAGGTTCGCGAATAGCTGCAGGGGGAACAATTGGCACCGAGTCTATCGCTTCTGCTTCTTGTTTACCTGGAAGATGGGCAATTTGTCCTAAGCCACCGCAAGTATGACAGGTTTGACCGAATAGTTCGTAAACATTTTTACCTTGACGCTTGCGAGTTAACTCTACCAGTCCTAACTCCGATAGTTGAGCGATCTGGGGACGGGCTTTATCTCCTTTGAGGCTTTTATTAAAGTGTTCGAGTAGCTTGATTTTATCTCGATGAGAATCCATATCGATGAAGTCTACAACAATTACACCGCCAATATTTCTCAGTCGTAGCTGACGGGCAATTTCGGTTGCAGCTTCGGTGTTTGTCCACAATACTGTTTCTCTAGCTGTTGCCGAACGAGTAAAAGAACCAGAGTTAACATCGATTACTGTTAAAGCCTCTGTTGGTTCGATAATAATGTATCCTCCAGAAGGCAGCTCTACTCTAGGTTTTAGTGCTTCTCTAATTGCAGCATTGACGCGATAGTAGTCTAATATCGGCTGTTGCTCTTTGTGGGCATCGATAAACACGCCTTGAGGAGAACGACCACTACTCCAGTTGGCTAACTGCTGTTTTATTCTTTTAACTCCTGCTCCCGAATCTACCACAATCGTGTTGACTTCGGCAGAAAAGGTATCTCTCAGAACTCGTTGAATAAAATCATCATCTCGGTTAAGCAAAGCAGGAGGTTTGGCATAATTTGCCTGATATTGAATCGACTCCCACTGCTTTTGCAGAAATTCCAAATCTTCCATGATGGCTTCTTCTGCTTTGCCATCAGCTTCTGTTCTAATCAACAGCCCCATTCCTGGCGGCTTGATTAATATTGCTAAGGCTCGAAGACGGCTGCGTTCGTTTTCATCTTTAATACGACGGGATAGCTTAACCCCCTTGCCATAGGGCATCAGCACCAAATATCTACCAGGAAGGGTAATATTACCTGTCAATCTAGGTCCTTTATTGCCAGTAGGTTCTTTCATTACTTGAACCAAGGCTTTTTGTTGCGGGACTAAAAGTTCTGTAATGGCGGCGGCGGATCTTTTGAGGCGTAAGGGACCTAAATCTGTAACGTGGATAAATCCGTTGCGCTCGCTGTCGCCGATGTTCACAAATGCAGCATCAATGCCAGGGATAATATTTTCTACCGTTCCTAAATAAATATCGCTAACTTGTTGATGACCTGTGGCTACGATTAATTCTTGTATTTGTTCTTCCCAGAAAACAGCAGCTATGTGATGTTGTTCTGCGATAATAATCTGTTTGGGCATTAATTTTCCTCAAAATTCTGATGGCTAAATATCAACTACCATGTTTGAAAACGATACAAAACATTGATTGAAAGATGAGCTAGCGTAATGTTTCTCAGTGTTTGTCAAATCAAAAAAAATGCGAAATATAAGCAAAGCAGTAAAATTTATGGATTTATAGGACTAAGATATTGTTCCGTAACATCTTCTTTTCCAGCAGTCTGACACTATCTCGGAGCGAATGAGCTTATCTCTCGCAGTGTGTAGAAACAGCTTGCTAATTTTGCGTTTCTAAAACAGCCAAAGATAGGTTACAAAAAGGATTTATGGTCGAGAGTAATAGTAAGTAGCTGATACTAGAGTTTGTTAAATTTTGTAAATCTTAACAAGCTAAAATAACCTTTAGCCAATTGTCGAAATTCTACATACCTTTGACAGCACTGTGTCATGCTAGCTCCAGTTGAATCTTGTTCTTTTGGTCATACTAAAGCGACCGCAAAACTACTAATGAATTACCCTAACGTTAGCTTGAGTTAATGCAGTTAAACTTTTAAGTTAGCCATGATTTAGAAACTTTTGCAAAATTTCTCTCTACTGAATTCTGAATTCAACGAGTAAAAAGAGGCTCTTTATCTACTGCACAACAGGAGGTTTTTTAACCAAAATTCGCGTTACTCTATCAAATTTTAACCTGAATATAACCTCAAACGCGCGTTTTTGACAATAAAATCAAGTACGCTACTGGCTAAGATAGCTGAAAACAACCAATCTGGATACTCTTTTATTAAGTTTTAAGTCCAAGCGTAGCTACATTGCCGTATCTTCTATTATATCTGCGATCCGTTGAGCTGCACCAGATTTGCCTCGAACTTCGAGTAAATTTGCTTTCATTCCTTGAAGCTTTGAAGGATGAGTTAAATAGTCGATCGCCAGTTCGGCAACTTTTGACGGCTGTAGCTCGCCGACTAATTCGGGTACGATCTCTGTTCCCGCCCAAATATTGGGCCACGCAAATAAACGTCCCTGCCGCAATACCAGCCAATTAATTAATTTTGCCAGTAATGTTCCTATTCCTGGTAGATTAGCCAAAATTCCTGGTAAGCCATCCCAAGAGCGCATTGCATCTAACTGCTGAGTTGGTAGTAAGACAATCATTGGTATACCCAGAGAGGCAAGCTCGGCGGTGTTTGCTCCGACTGTGGTCAAGCATAGCTGGCATCTTATTAAATCTTGATAGGCGGGAGAGCGAGTAATCAGTTTAATTTTAATTCCCCCAAAAGTTACTAAGTAAGGAAAGTCATCGACTACAACTATTTCCCCTCCCACTCCACCCATCAGGGAAATAAGAGGATTATCCTGCTGACGAGCGTATTTTTCTAGGGTAGCCAAATCTATAGTAGGTGCAACAGGAATTATAAATTCTACCTGAGGCAAGTGCTGGTGAATCTTTTCAGCGATCGCCAGACACAAAGGTACTCCCTGAGCTAATTTTGCTGGTTTAGACCCGACTAGCAATCCGACAGTGAGCAAGTTTGAATCGGACAAGTTAGAATCTCTTGGACGCTCTTGGACTTCCAACACCGTATCAGCCATCAAATCTCCCACCACCATAAGCTTATGACGATATGCAGCTGGAACTTTATCGACTGCTTTTTGGCTCATAGCTGCAAAGCGATCTATAAAGCGATACCACCGAGCATCCCATTCAGCATAAATTAAACTGCGGTATCCCAGACGTTGACTAGCTACAACGGCATAAAATTGATCTCCTCCTAAGAAGACGACTGTACCCCGAGAATGCCACTGCCAATTTTCTGGAGTTTTGCCCCAAAGTAGAAAATTAAAAAACTCTTCGGCTGGCAATACTCGATCTACTCCGGGGTAACTCGACACGATTTTGGCTTCTTTGCCCGTGCTGTGAGGACAAGGAGATAATAAGACCGAAATCCGCCTATTTTGGCGATCGCCTCTTGCTTTTCGAGCTAAACATTTCACCACAGGGCGCACCCACGTGGCTATCTCGCCAGGTCCGTTAGATAAAATGACAATATCGACTTTTGATTGGGCGTTTGACATCTATTTAAGTTTCTCAATATTGAATTAGCAGGATGCTTCAAGCATTGCTGACTTCGTAGATAAAATTAAACGTCGCCCAACTGTTAACATCTAAAGCATATACTTCATCAAGATTAGAGATGGTATCGGCAGAAATAGAACCCGCGCGATGGAGGTCGTTCATCAAAGATTTGATAGTTGCCATTGGGTTAACCACATTGAGAACTTGCTGCTGATCTAGCTTGAAATTTTGTTGGCTAGCCAGAGTTTTTAAGGTTTCTTCAAAAGGTACGATCGAGAATATTCCATATAAAGTATTAATTCCTATCGAGTCAGATACTTTCCATCTCCAGGTATTCTCGACTTGAGGAATCATTAATTCGCTCTCTGGTGCGATCGCAATATTGGTTAGCTGCATCTCTTCTTCTCTCGGCTGCGATTGAGCTGGAGTATAAAGAGCGAATATATTACTATCGGCATCGACTCCAATCAAAAGCACATACAGCTCGCGATCTCCTGTATTGGCTAAGGAAAGCTGAATATCAGAACCCTTAACTAGTATCGGCACGTTATCAACTGAACTAGTTGCGGCAGTGTTCTTGCTCGGGAAAACTATTTTTTTGACCGATGGCTGTTTTGGTATGGAGCCAGATGTTGCTTTACTCAGTATGCGAGTTTGATTTTCTGCTCCCGCAGCCAAGGACATACGAGCTTTTAGCTGGGAAGAAAATTCATTATTAGTCAACTGCAGCCATTTAGCCGCTAGGAGATTATTAAAGTGGGGCTGTAGGCGATCAATCGCGATTTTAACGGCTTCATCATTTGCGCCAGAGGTTTTGCCAATCAAAATTCCACCAGCGGTATATAGACCATAGCTAAAAGCCTGATTTTCTTTGGTCGAATCTGCTGGATTGTCCCGAACGACTTTACCCAATAGACAGTCAGCATTTTGTTCTCCCAACACCACTGTCGAATCCACTACCTTAATATTTGCTATGGCGCTGGTAGCATCAACTCTTTCAATTCTTTGGAGATCTGCATCTAGTCCCAAAGTCAAACCCAAATTGCGATCGTACACCCGCAAATGCTCTCGAACAAAGTCTCCTTCTTGTAGAGAATTGACTACCGTATCATCTGCTAATTGGGCTTTTACCAATAAACCATCTTTTGATTTTATTTGTAACGAAGTACTCTCGCCATTGCTATTAGGTAGCAAACTCAGTAATGAGTTAGTTCCATAAGAATTGAGTATGTTTGCGGGTAAACCCAATAATTTTACTTCCAAATTATTTTTACTAGCTTTACTGATAACCCCCGCTGCATTGGGAACATCCCCAGTCGCCAGATAATATGCGATCGCTGACTTATCAGGACTGTTGAGAGTAGGCTGTTGTTGCCTGCCCATTACCTGTTCGACCGTACCTGCTGCCTGAGCTAGCGCTACCTGAACTTTATTGCTGGGGGAAATTTGCCAAAGGTGCTGGGTTAGAGAATGAGTAAATAATCCCGCACTAAAGTCATCCCAATGTCTTTCTACAGCAATTTGATTTTTGCCAGATGCAGAAAAGACAACTCCTGGCAAAGATTGTAGTCTCTTGCTTGGTTTTAATCCCTTGTTTGCCAACTTGGTGCGTAACTGTTCGAGAAATAATAGCTCTTGAGAACTAGGAGCTTCAGCGATTTCCGATGCAGAGCGAACTTTAAAATTACTGTGTTTTGCTCGTTCGGTTAGGTTAAAACTGGTATCTAACACAAAGGTGCATTTAGAAGTAGATAAAGACTGAGCCAATACCAAGAGAGTATCCTGTAAAATACTGTTGGCAATACCCGCTTTCTTAGAAGAAAGGATGCCGTCTGCAGGCACTAAACTATTAACTAACTTGTATTCTGCCGAGTTGAGACTTTCTACACTAGCTACTTCTGAGGAGATCGGCATTTTAATTTGACCGCCATAGCCGCTAAAGTGGAACACGACTACATCATCCGCCTTTGCTTGTTGAGCTAAATGCTCGACAAAAGCAGTTTCAACATTTTCTCTAGTAGCCGTGCGATCGCTCAAAACAATAATATCTTTGGGATTAAAGCCAAATCGATGAATTAGAAGTTCTCGCTGTAGCTCAATATCGGTCAGACAGCCATCCAGATTTTCTTGGTGCGGATAACGATTAATTCCTACTAATAACGCCAGCTTACGGTTAGTAGACTGAGCTAAAGTTTGTTGGTAATTTTGAATCAGACTGGCTAGTCGGTTATTATTTTTCCCCAGGGCATCAAATCCGACTTCGGCTGCTCCCCAGGTAAATAAAGCCAATCCAGCTTGCTGTAGAAAAGTTCGGCGATTAAGTCCCATATTAGCTACTAGCGTTTGGATGTTAGAGTCTCGATAGATTTTTACACGGTAATACCGTAACAATCCCGAGCGTTATTCGAGTATAACGGCTGAATTTTAAGATAAGGGTACAGGTAAACCGTTTAATTTTGGAGATACATAAGACTAGATTTGTCATTCCTCATACTATTAGCCAAATAGTAATCGTTAAACGATATTGTTTTAAGCCAAAAAGGTTACAGACATTGAGGATGCTGATTTAATCCTCGATCTGTAACCAATTATAGTGCGTTGTCCCAGCAAATTAGTTTTACTAGCCGATCGCTAGTCAACTTTCATGGCTCTTGCCAACTCTTCAGCAACTTTAGGACGAGAGAACTGTGGAGGAGGAGTTTTGCCTTCTCTTAACATTGCTCTAACCTTTGTTCCCGATAGGTGGATGCGCTCTTCTTTAGTCGCGGGGCTGGTTTTGGCTGTTGCCATCTGTTCTGTACGAGTACAGTAAAAGGCATGTTCGAATTTTAGAGGAGTAATGCCCATTTCTTCGGGGGTAAATTCACCAAAGATTTCTTGCGCGTCATAAGTTCCATAATAGTCACCTACTCCTGCATGATCGCGACCCACGATAAAGTGAGTGCAACCATAGTTTTTACGAATCAAAGCGTGAAAAATAGCTTCTCTAGGTCCTGCATACCTCATCGCAGAGGGATTGATTGCCAAAATTACTCGTTCATGAGGGAAATAATTTTCCATCATGATTTCGTAGCAGCGCATTCTTACATCTGCGGGAATGTCATCGCTTTTGGTTGCACCAACCAAAGGATGAAGAAACAAACCATCAACTATTTCTAAGGCGCATTTAATAATATATTCGTGAGCGCGGTGAATTGGGTTGCGAGTCTGAAAACCCACTACAGTTTGCCAGCCTCTTTCCTTAAACAATTCTCTTGAGGGAGCGGGATCGATTTGGTATTTGGGAAACTGCGGATGTTCTTCACGTTCGAGCAACCATACTGGTCCAGCTAAATTCACGTTGCCCTGTTCATAAATCACCTTAACTCCAGGGTGTGCGTCTTCTTCGGTGCGATAGACGTTGATTGCCTCGTGCTTCTTATCGTAGGTATATTTCTCAGTGAGTTCTAGAACGCCAATGAATTTGCCTTCAGGGTTATCTAAGCGAATTAAACTACCAATAGCAAGAGGTTCTGCCTCTTCTTCTGTAACAGATAGAGTCACAGGCACAGACCAAGGTAAGCCACTTGCCAAGCGCATTTTTTCGACTACCCCCAAGTAGTCTTCTTTGCCCATAAAACCGCTAATAGGGCTAAAACCACCGATCGCAATCATTACTAGATCGGAAGTTGCTCTTTTGTCTAGTTGAACTCTGGGTAAAGACTCTGCTTTAGCTAAAAAATCTTTCTTCTTTTCGGCAGTTGCTAGGCGGCTAATTAGTTCGCCACCATGAGGCGGAATCAAATCTGTACTCATAACTTCTATACTTTGTAATAAATTAGTTTTTACACTTCCTTTGGGGCAACAATGTTAACCAACAGTTAGTATAATCCACCTATTGATTGCCATCCAAAATCAACTTTTACCGATCGGATTTTGCTATGGTTTTAACATTACTTATTATTCTCATGTTAAGTAAATCATATTTTTGTACATTATGAAACGTTTGATTTCGATTCAGTTTTGGTTGGCGATTGCCTTGTCTGTAATCCTTTCCTTAGTAGTAATACCCAATTGTTGGGCAATGGGAGGAAAGCAACCAATCATAGACGAACCCGCACCTAATTTTGTGCTTCCTACTAATACTGGAGATGGTGAAATATCTTTGCAAGATTATCTGGGTCAATGGGTGGTACTCTACTTTTATCCTAAAGATTTCACTTCTGGTTGTACCATTGAGGCTCGACGTTTTCAGCAAGACATAGCAGAATATGAAGCGAGAAACGCACAAATTTTGGGAGTCAGCGTTGATGATGTAGATTCTCACGCCGAATTTTGCGACTCTGAAGGTCTTAAGTTTCCTCTTTTGGCGGATACGAGTGGGAATGTTAGTAAAGCATACGGTTCGTGGTTGGGGGCGATGTCTTTAAGGCATACCTATTTGATCGACCCCGATGGTATTTTACGCGAGATTTTTTTGGGAGTTAGACCGAGTATTCACAGTCAAGAAGTCTTAGCTCGTTTAGACGAGTTAGATAAGGAACAATCGAGTTAGTAATAAAGTCCTAATATCTTATATATCGATCCATAAAAATTGTACTTGATTCGTATTCACTAAATAATTGGCAGTAGATAATTTAATGGGGTAATTCAACCTACATGGAGTCAATAGTCGGCAAAATATTATGCGATCGCTATCGTGTGATCGAGCAGCTAAATCAAAATCGTTTTAGCAGTGTTTTTATTGCCGAACCTCTCGATAGTTCCGACGGAGGTCAATGTCAGATCGAGAGACTTCAGCCTAACTACGATAGCGAAGTTTTGGGGGCGAGATCGTGGCAAAAAATCTTGCAAGCTTTTATGACCCAGGGAAATATCATTAAAAATATTTCTCAACACCCACAGATACCTCGACTACTGGCTTTTTTTGAATGCGATCGCGAGTTTTATCTCGTTAGAGAATTTATTGCTGGTGATAATTTAGAACAAAAATTAGCGGAGGGTTTGCTTAATGAAGCTGAAGCTATAAGCTGGCTAAAGGAGATTTTAGGCGTACTATCTTTTGTTCATCAAGCAGACATTATCCATCTAAATATTCAGCCTTCGAGTTTAATCCAGCATCAAAATGGTCAAAAATTCCTCAGCAATTTTTCCAGCGTCAAAAATACGATATTTTTTGATAAAAATTTATTTAAAGTTGTTGGCGATGATGATTTTCACCCTCCAGAGCAAAAAGAGGGCAATCCAGATTTCAGTACTGACATATATGCTTTAGGGAAAACAATTATCTATGCCTTAACTGGTAAAGTCAGCGAGTGTATACGCTCGAGTGCTGATACCTCTGGCGAAGATAATAATGGCGTCGTAGCTGATATCAAGCCCGAACTAGCAGATATACTCAACAAAATGGTGAGCAGTCCCTCTCAACGCTATCAGTCTGCTAGCGAAGTCTTAGAAGAGCTAGATTTTGATCGGGAAGTTGTCACTCTACCACCGCCAGTTTTTACAAACTTTAACCCCCCTGTAGCTAGTCCCAAGTCTCGTAAAAAAAACAAATTACCAGACGGCTATGCTGCTAAGTCAAAACAAAAAATTATTTGGTTACTGCTTGCTCTGCCTTTTGCCGTTGCTTTAGTAATTGTCGGTATTGGTATCAATCGCAATAGTTACAACAATTTCAAAATCTATAGCAACGATAACTACGAATTTGAAATCAAATATCCTCAAGATTGGTCTAGTAGAAATTTAGAAGATCCGATCACGGGGGAAGTAGTTGTTTTTTCCTCAGATACAGAGACTGCTACTGATTCATATCAGGAAAGCCTCTACATCACAGTAGAATACTTGCCTTCTGCAACCACAACTCTTGAAGAATATACTCAAACCGTATTTGAAAGAATCAAGCAAGCTAGAGGAAGAGATGTTGAAGTTTATCAAGATCGCAAAACTAAAATAGGGAAATATCCCGCTCGCAGAGTAATTTATTCTCGCGAAGAAAACGGTTTGCAGCTGAGGCAAATGGAAACATTTACCATCAAGGAAGATAAGGTTTATGTTGCTATCTACACTGCCGAACGAGCAAAATTTTCTAAATTTTTAAAAACGGCAAAAAAAATGATTGCCTCGTGGAAAATAGAGTAATTACATAAGCTAAAAGCAATAACTTAAATATATTCAGCTATTTCTCGAGCAATTGTGGCAGCACCATCTTTAGCTAGCTTTTTTGTCTGGCGTGGAGGTGTTAAATCTCGAGCTAAAAAATCCCAATTTCCTGTAAAAAATTCTTCTGGAGAAATAATTTGATTAAGTGAATAGTCTCTGATACCGTCAAGCAAAACTTCTGATTCGGCAAATCCTTGACGAGTTAGGGTGACAATTGGCAAATCACAGCACAAGGCTTCAGAAAAAGTGCTATATCCAGGCTTAGATAGTACTCGATCGCAAAGAGGCATAAAGTCTAGAGGACGCAAACTATTGTCAGCTATCTTCGCTAAATTAGGCAAGTTAGGAGCGTTACGGTCAAACGTTATGAATTGCCAATCGGGAAAATGTTGAAGATTTTGATACGGAGTAGCCTGTAGCCCCAAGCCGCCAAAAGTAAGCAAAATAGTTTTTTCTTTGGGTGCGGTTAAGCCAAATCTTTCTTTTAATCCCTGACTCCTGGGAGTTGCACCCGTTAAACCAGTTTCAGTGACGTGGGGAAATGCGCTCATTGGTTCGCTCATAGGCAAACGGAAAAGGCGATCACTTTGACTGTAGTAATCTTCGATCCAGCTGGTAATTTCGGCAAATTCATCACCCCAATCCCGATAGATGTAGTCCCAGCCAAAATTGCTCATCATCCAACAGGGGATACCAGCAGCATGGGCGATCGGTGCTGCCAGGGCTGGTACATCAGCCAAAACAAGCTTAACGTTGCGATCGCGGATATACTTAGCCTCCTCGGCAATAATTTGCTCCGATCTAGCAATAATATTTTGCATTTTACCCAGGGTAGCTTGCCTATCCATGGTGATGCTGTCACTCTGAACGACCCCCACATCAAAGATTCGCTGACGATAGACAAAATCTCCTCGGACATAAGATTTTAACAGCCATTCTGGTGCGACAGTGACAAAAATCAGGCTGATGTCAGGACGCAACTGACGTAGTTTTTCCGCTACGGTTGCAGCACGAACAGCATGACCAAAGCCATGGCTGGTTATGGCAATATAAATGGCTGAGTCAGACATAAGTTAGATAAAAGCGAGTCTATTTCCTCACAAAATATAACAGTTATCTGCAAAGGCGGAAATAAGATGTGAGGGGAATCGTTTTTGGTCAAGCAATGCTGCCTCGCTTGCGGGCTTCTTTATAGGATGTGCCCACGTTGCGCAACCCTGCTTTGATTAATTGCTGTTCTAAAAGCGAAAAAAAACGAACGCGATCGCCTCCTCGAACTACTGCTTGGTTGTGAGCTTCTGCCAAAGCGACAGGATAGCCATAGCCTTTATGCACCTGGGCTAGAACAATACTCAATGACTGCTCGAATAAAGGGCGATCGTCAACTACCCATTGTGGCACTTCTACACGGGCTATTTCTGTTCCCACATTGACATAGCAGAAATAGACTCGCTGGGCTTCTTCATAAAGATCTAAAATCCTTAGATTACTGCGATATAAGGGGCTTCTTTGCCCA
>JBCDCO010000015.1:0-40696 GCA_039181635.1 Cyanobacteria bacterium P01_G01_bin.19
AGCCAACAGATATTCCTGGTGCTTCTAGCGCAGTGGAACCACTTCGACTCCATCCCGAACTCGATTGTGAAACGCTGTAGCGGCCAAGATACTTGGAGGGTAGCCTCCTGGGAAAATAGCTCAGTGCCAGGTTCTTTTTTTCTAATATTTTACATAGTGAAAGAGGGGTAATCTAGTTAAGATTTTAATTAGATTACTCCTCTTTCTTTTTTTCCTATGCTTCTTCCTCAATTAAAATCGCTATAGAATGCAGCGGTATCATTGTTCCTTGTTGTATGCCAGTCTTCATTTTGACCTCCTATAATCAGTCGATTAATTTGGACAAATTCTTTGCTTAACTGGTTCATTGCGTTGATCAAAATATCGATCGCAATTAAGTCGCTTGTACCTAGATCGAACCAGCATCTCCCCCATAGCCCTAGATATTCAATGTCTCCCATATTGTGCATGGGAGACATTAGCGAATTATCTAAACCTGCCCGATCGTATTCCATGTAGCTTATTTCGACTCCAGTATCTTGGACGCTCAAGTTCTCTGCATTATAGCCGCCAAGCTTACCAAGATAAAACCAAGAATCTAGTAACTCTTCAATATATTGCTGTTCCATCCTAGAAGGAACAGTAGGAAACTCTAACCAGATCCAAAGATCGAAAGGATTGAACTCTCTAAATTGCACTTCCATATTTTAAATTTAATAACAGAGGTAGCTATAGTTGTCTAATGCTTGAACGAGCTATATTTTAATATTTTTTCTCCGAGCGAAATTTAAGTAAAGTATGAAACCTAAAATATTACTGACTTCTTTTCAAACCTGGCTTCCACATCAAAAATATAATTCTTCAGACGAAATCTTGGCACAGATACAAAAGCTAAATTCTTCTTCTTACGCATCTTTGTATTTCTTGAGACATCTCCCTGTGAATGTTGAGTTAGCAAGTCAAAAACTAATCGCGGAAATAGAATACATACAGCCCGATGTCATTATATGTTGTGGAATGGCAGAGAAGAGAGACAAATTAACCATAGAATCCAATGCTTGCTGTTGCCAAGAATGCCTTTACACTGCTGTTGATTTGACGGAATTATGCAAAAAGTTAGTGGTTACTGAAATCAGTCATAATGCGGGAAAGTTTGTTTGTGAAGGATTATATTACCAAGTATTGAAACATATTCAATCTCAACGCAGAAAGACAGTCTGTATTTTTGTTCACATACCCTTACTCGAAAACCTTCACCCAGATTTAGTTCTAAGAGACTTTCATTTGATGTTTTTTTTACTTATTCAGCTCGAAAAAAAGTATGACTGCTAAATAGCAAATTATAGGTAATATCTAATTAACAAAAAAAGTAGATATAAAAAGCTGAGCTTAAAGCAAAACTTAGCCTTTGTTGGTAACGAACTCACCATTTTTTGGCTGTAAATAATCGCTTTATGCTCAACAACAAATATTTTGTTTTTAAACAAGCTTATATTAACCTTCTCTTTGATCTTTATCAGTTTGGATAAAGAGAATTAATAAGAAGACAGTGGGAACTAAAACAAACAGAATAGTAGCTACAAATCCCAGATCGTTAACTTCCATATAAAAGCAGCTCCTAAGTAAGTAATTTTAAAACAATATTCCTATCTAGAATATCACTACTTAGGCTGCTAGCTTCGCTGACCGTCGTTATTTTTTCTTAGAAGGCTTTGGCTTCGTGATAATCTTAACGGGACCATTAACCAAAGTCTGGCAAGCTAGTCGATAATTATCTGGTTTTTTTCTTAATCGACGTTTCTCAAAATCTGTTTTAGGAGATAAATTTTCCATTCCTTCGGCTATTTCGACAATACAGGTAGCACATTGACCATAACCACCACAGTTTCTTAATTTGCCTCCTAAAGTGTAGATATCAATCCGATTTTGGAGAGCTTTCTCGCGTAGATTAGACCCTTGTGCGGCGATCGCTTCTTTATTTTCTTTTACAAAGCTAATAGTCATTATAGAAATTCTCTCTTATTAAATGCTACTTACTATATTATTAAGAAATTATAAGAGATCATACATCGATTTTAAGATTTATTGTGCGCTGAGGCACGCTGGTTATTGAAAATTATCGAGCAATAGATTGGAATCAAAATTCCAGAAGCAAATTTGCTCTTTGTTCATATTAGTATTTACAGCAATTGCTCCAATATAGTTAGATGTGGGAACGCAAGAACACATGAACCATTTTGCTGTTGCGTCAGCGCCTCCTTTGGTATTCGATAGACTTATTCTGCCGTTTGAATGAAGTTCAATATTAAAACTGGATAAAGTACCAGATAATCCAGTACCCAAGGCTTTTAGATATGCTTCTTTTGCCGTCCATAAGCGAAAGAACATCTGCGTTTGCTTGATTCCTACTAGATCGCGGACAAGCATGAATTCTTGAGGTGTAAAAAAACGCTGAGCTATTTTGGTTGCCTCTGGCATTTGTTTGAGATGTTCTATGTCTACTCCGATACGAGCGTAATTTGCGAATCCGAATAAAGCCAATTCTTGAGAATGAGAAAGGTTAAATTGTAGGTCATTAGCCTTAAAAGCATCAGCTAGTTCGGGCTTTCCACGCTCTCCATATCTAAACTCAAGATTTTTAGGATTTACTTCCAAATATTGACTCAATAGCTTCCTAAGTATGCCTCTTGCCGCAATAAATCTTTTTTTATGTTGCTCAAAGCGAAATCGCTCTGCTCTGATTATCTCGTCTGTAGATAAAATGCTATGTAGACGTGCAATTTGTGCTGAAGATAAGTCTAGATTTGCACGCCAGATGTGAATTACCTCTTTGCCTAGAAATATTCGATTTGGTGGGCTTTGCCAAACTGTCATTAGAGATTAGGTATTGATTGTACTTAGTTTGTGTTTGGCTTTGGCTTTGATCAAAAGGTTTTTGTCGTCTGCAACCTCCAACCAAGAATTAACACCCAACTGTTCTAGAGCTAAAAGACAGGCATATTTGAGATCGAAGATTGGTGTAGAAAGAGTTTTTTGCAAAACAGGAATGGCATCTTTAAGACCAAGATTGCCCAAAGCAATTGCTGCTGCTGCACGAGATTTCTGAAACTGAGGAGAACTATTGTGCAAAGCTTCTATAATTAAATCATAGGCAGGCTGGTATTTTAACAATCCTAACAGTTTGACTACATGAAAATGGGCGCCATAGTCATTGTTCGCTTCTTCCTTGTATGTGTTTAAAAGAGCTTTAGGCGCATCTTTGTGATGATTTTCTAATATAGTTTTCCCTGCCAAATAACAACGCCCAAAATCTGTATGATATAGCTCTCTAACCAAAAATTCTAGAGATGGCGTTAGATCGTACTCGTGAACCATTTTAATGTCTTGAGGGCGATCTCGAACGATAGAGTCCAGGCTGGATTCTATTTCGGCAAAGGTTATTTTTCCCACACCAATACCTTTGGCTGCTAGAAGTCTAATGCCTCTCAGGCGAAAAGCGATGGAAATAGGTGCTACAGCAATAGCAGCAATAGCAGGGTAATATTCAGCATCAATTAAATCTTGAATGCAGGCACGCCGAGCATTGATATTATCGTGTTGTAAAAACTCTACCACTCGTTCCATCTCGCTTTTGTCTTCTGTCAAACGAGCGAGACTGGCTATTGCTGCACTAACTACAGATTCGTCTTCATAATTGGTAAAGGGTTGAATTCTTTCAATAGCAGGCTTATAGTCAAAGTTTGCCAGGGTATGAATAATTGTGCGATGGGTTTGATTGGGATCGAGCAGCAAGTTAGATATTGCCTCTAATATAGATTCATCTTCCGTACCAATTTCACCAATTGACCAAACGGCATTTTCTACTGTCAATACATCATCATCTGACAAGCAATCTCTTAATATTGGTAAGGCTTTGACTGCTTTCAGGCGACCCAAGCTTTCCACCGCTTTTCTTCTGGCAATGCGATTTTCTAATGAGGGATCGCGATCTTTAACAGCTTCAATCAAAGCATCAATCGATTTTTCGGTCGGAAAATTAATTAGATGAGCTGCACCCACATAACGCTCTGACGTGCCATCTTCAGTATTCAAAGGTTTTTTCAATAGGGCGATCGCCTGGTCTTCAGTTAAATTAAATATATTAGAAAATCTATTATCCATCGTCTCAAAAGCTTGCTTGATAAAATTATTTATTTATTTATTTGATTGAATTAGTAAAGAGTCCAACTCATTCTTAGCATCTAGACTGTAGAGATCGTCGCAGCCACCAATATGGCGATCGTTGATAAAGATCTGAGGTACGGTACGACTACCATTCGATCTTTGTGCCATGTTATTACGAGCCGTAGCATCGCCATCAATTTTATATTCGATAAAATCGACTCCTTTCCACCACAAAAGTAATTTAGCGCGAATGCAAAAAGGACAGGTTGCCCAGGTATAAATTTCGACCTTAGCTTTGATATTTTCTGGATGACGATTAAAAAGAGGATTGAGGAAATCTAACATAGTTGAACTGTTCAACACTGCCGTACTAATTTACCGAGATACTAAAAATAGTAAAGCAGTTTATTGAAGATCTTCTCTAATAAACCAGCTTTATTTACATTCGACAACAGACGGATAATGTATTTAGTTAAAACTATATTGGACGTGCTTTGCATTGATTATTATGTATAATACTAGGAAGTTAGATTAAAGTATTAAATAGCAGCCTGGGAGTACCAATTCTTGATTCAAGCAACTTTACATCAACTAAAAGTATTTGAGACAGTCGCGAGAAATGGTAGTTTTACCCGTGCTGCCGAAGAATTATCAATTACTCAACCCACCGTGTCGAGTCAGGTCAAACAATTGACTAGGGCTATTGACCTCCCTCTATTCGAACAAATTGGCAAAAGCCTGTATCTAACAGATGCAGGAAAAGAACTCTTGATTACTTGTCAGGACGTTTTTGAAAGATTGAACAACTTCGAGATGAAGGTGGCCGATTTAAAAGGAACTAAGCAAGGACAGTTAAAACTTGCAGTGATTACTACAGCCAAGTATTTTGTTCCTCGATTGCTAGGCTCTTTTTGTCAGCACTATCCTGGTATTGATGTGGCTTTAAAGGTTACAAATCATCATGAGATTCAACAGCGCATGCTAAATAATCAAGATGATTTGTATATAGTCAGCAACCCTCACCGAGATATAGATCTAAAAAGCCAACCATTTCTTAATAACCCACTAGTGGTGGTGGCCAGGAAAGATCATCCCTTAGCCAATAGAAGAAATATAGATATTCAAGAGCTAAACGATCAGCCTTTTATCATGCGGGAGCAAGGCTCAGGGACAAGAGACTCTATCATACAGCTATTTGATGAACACGATATTTCAGTAAGAGTCAAGCTAGAATTGGGAAGCAACGAAGCGATCAAACAGGCTATTTCTGGAGGATTGGGAATTTCAATTTTGTCTGAGCACTGCCTAATTTCAGAAAGAGTATCTGGAGAGCTGACAATATTGGATTTCGAGCATTTTCCCATCAGACGTCGCTGGTTTGTATGTCATTTAGCAGGTAAAAAACTGTCGGTAATTGCCGAAACCTTTTTAGAATATTTATTAGAAAATAGTCCTAAGATGTCTTTCCCCGAGTCAAGTATTCTCGCTAAGCTTTCTAAGTAAGGCGATTTATCGAAGTGGCTTTGATAAAAATGGCGATGGTATAGTGATTTTTTATCAGTACAATTAATGTTGGTGTGATTGGCATTAAGTGGATTGCATCGTTGATATTTACCAAGATAAGGAATTATGGCTAATAGTCGTCGCGTAGCTCGTGTGGCTGCTTTGATTAAGCGAGAAGTAAGTCAAATGCTGTTGAGTGAAATTAAAGACGATCGCGTGGGTGCGGGAATGGTCAGCGTTACTGAAGTTGATGTATCGGGAGACTTGCAGCACGCTAAAATCTTCGTTAGTGTTTATGGCACAGAGGAGGCTAAGGAAGAAACTATGGAAGGGTTGGAATCTTCCGTTAATTACGTCCGCAAAGAATTAGGTAGCAGAATGCAGCTGCGCCGCACGCCGACGGTAAAGTTTATTGAGGATCGCTCTTTAGAACGGGGTGACGATATGCTCAATCTTTTAAATAAAATCAGTCAGGAGCGAGAAAATAAACCAAAGATGGTCGAGTAAAACTTATTTGAGCTAGTATTCGGTGGTTGGGTAGTAAGATGAACTGCAAAGAAATCCATGATCGAAGATTGGCAAAATTTGTCTTTGAAAGAGCAGATTGCTCAAATGATTGTCGTTCGTGCTTCTGGTTATCTATTTGACCATCAAATTCGTTATCCAGACTGGGAAGCTTCGAATAGTAAATTAAACCAATGGCTGGAAGAATTAAACTTGGGAGGAGTAATTCTTCTTGGAGGAAGCAGTATTGAATTGCAACAGCGATCGCAACAGCTCCAGTCTTGGGCAAAGACACCTTTGTTAATTGCAGCAGATATCGAAGAAGGTATTGGGCAGCGTTTTCCTGGAGGAACTTGGTTTCCTCCGCCAATGGCTTTGGGTTCTATATACAAACAAAACCCTGAATTGGCTTTGAATTACGTTACTGAAATGGGTCGCATAACTGCTAGAGAAGCAATCTCTGTAGGCATAAATTGGATCTTAGCTCCAGTAGTGGATGTCAATAATAATCCCGACAATCCCGCAATCAATATCAGATCTTTTGGCGAAACTCCAAAAGTGGTCTCGGCTTTAAGTTCGGCTTTTATCGATGGCGCAAAAACTTATCCCGTTTTGACTACTGCCAAACATTTTCCTGGACATGGAGATACTGCCGTAGATTCCCATCTAGAATTACCATCTTTACCTCATAACGAAAATAGATTAAACCAGATCGAACTACCTCCTTTTAAACAGGCGATCGCAGCTGGAGTAGATAGCATTATGACGGCTCATCTTGCCATTCCTGTTTGGGATAAAGTCAAGCCTGCTACCGTTTCTCATAAAATTATTACGGAGAAATTGAGACAGCAACTAGGTTTTGCGGGACTAGTAGTTACCGATGCTCTGATTATGGGAGGCATTAACAAGTATGCTTCTCCTAAAGAGATTGCAGTGATGGCAGTGAAAGCAGGGACTGATGTTTTACTAATGCCTCGCGATCCAGAAGAAGCGATCGCGGCAATTTATGATGCTGTAATGTCAGGAAATATCAGTAAAGATCGAATCGAACAGTCTTTGGCTCGTATCTGGCAAGCCAAGCATAAAGTACTAACTGCTGAGCAACCTATTTGTTCGTTATCTAGTCCACAAGCAAGAGCAACAGTCGAAGCAATGGTTCGCGATTCGGTGAAAATAGGGAACGTTTCTTTAACTATTGAAGATAAAAAAAATCATCGCAATCTTATCGTAGTGGACGATGTTTTGAATGCTAGCTACTTAGATCTCAACGCTCCAGCGATCGCTTTGCCTCAAAAGCTTGGTTATAAAAGGCAGATTGTAGACAGTAATACCATAAACTCTATCTTGCTCGATTCTGACCCAACTCTACTTCAGTTATTTGTTCGAGGTAATCCTTTTAGAGGAAGGGCGGGTTTGACACAGGAGACCAAGCAAATGTATCAAAAGTTAATCGCCCGAGAACAAATAGAAGGAATAGTAATTTATGGTAGTCCCTATATTTTGCATTGGTTCGAGAAATTTATGAGTAAAGATACACCCTGGGTTTTTAGCTACGGACAGTCAGAGCAAGCTCAAGCGATCGCTTTAAATGCTCTATACGCTCGAGACTTCAATACATCTAATTTAGATTCTCTATCTAATTTTGGCTTCTAAATCAGCAGATTATTCACTGACTCTTAAGTAAATATTAATTTTAGATTGGAATTTCTTATATTATGTGCATTTTGTGATTTTAGATACAGCGAAAAGCAGTTTTTGTTAGGTAAACACTTTCCAAATCGTTTATAGTTGTAGAAGAATAATTTAATTTTAAAACTACTAAATACGGTGAACAAATATGATTGCTGCTACTGCATCCCCCTACGCTTCTACTAGGTATTCTATTGACGCATTAAAAGACGAAGCAAGGCAATTAATCGAGACAGGTTTAGTAAGCCGTCAACAATCAATTTACAGCTTATGCAAGTATATTCCTGCTCGTGAATGGGTCACGGTTGAGTGTGAATTGGAAAGATGTGATTATCTATTAAGAGATCCTATTGGTGACTTGATTTCTAACGACAGTTGGGAAAACGACTAAAAATAGCTTATTTTAAAAGCAATAGATATTAAATATTCATTCAATAAAGAGTTAAAGACAACAGGGGTTAGATGCAATTTAGCAATAAGCAGTGCATCTAACCCTTATTTTAGTGATTTTAATTAAATATAGATTTGAATTAATACTTACTTAATTAATTAGTTGGCGCTATTTGCTCTATTTTATTTTTCCAAGGCTGTAATTTCTGTGCTATCTTCTGCCAAGAAAATTCGCCATTTTGATTGAAATAAACATAGCATCCTGCAACGCTAGCTGCTAATAAACCGAATAAAAACAACCAAAATAAATTTAAACTATGCTTTTTCTTCGACTGATTTGTGTTGGCAATAGCAGTGCTGTTCACTGTTGAATAAAGCTCTTCAATATTGGAAATATCTTTTGGTTTTTCTTCCATCATCAGGCTCGTTCTATTAAAGCGATCGCCAGTTGGCAACGAGCTGTCCAAACCCACTAATGCTTTTAGCTTTGCTCCTTTGAGGTTAGCTCGATTTAAATCGACTCCAGTGACATTTGCACCTGCCAAATCTGAATTAGTCAGATTTGCCAGCTCCAGATTGCTATGGCGCAGAATGGCATGACTCAAATTAGCCCCCTTGAGATTGGCTTCGGCAAAATCTACTCCTTGAAGATTGGCGTGGCTCAAATCCGAATCGCTAAGATTTCTCTTAACTGCGCCTCGATTGACAATTTCCCAGACATCATGCCATTTGAGATCGATCATTGTTTTGCGGCTAAATTTGGCGCGTTTTAAGTTAGCTAATTTAAGTTCGGCATCCTTAAAATAAGTACCGCAGCATAGCGCGCCGCTCAAGTATGCTTCGGTTAAGTTTGCTTGACTAAAATAGGCATTTCTTAAGTCGGCATTCTGTAAATTAGCCCTTGTTAGGTTTGCCTTAAATAAATAAGCATTATTGAGATTGGCGCTATTGAGATTAGCATTTTCTAACTTGGCATGGCTAAGATCTGCTTTGCTCAAATTAGCGCGAAATAGATTAGAATTACTCAAATCTATGCCATTTAAGTTCCAATCTTCGATTTTATCATTGACAATTTCCCATACTTTTCTGCTATTAGGAGCAATAACGGTTTTCTTATTGAGTTTTGCTTGAGAAAAAATCACATAATCTAAATTAGCTCCCTTGAGATTAGCATTCTCTAGATTAGCGGATAGAAAATTAGCTCCCGCTAAATTGGCATCGATCAATTGAGCTTGAGTTAAATTCGTATGGGCAAAATTAGCTCCTTCTAGATTGGATTTTTGAAGATTAATTTTGCTTAAATTCAAACCGTTAAGATTGGCTTTCGTTAGATCTGGAATTACTCTTTTATTTTCTTTGTACCATTCATTCCAGACTGTTACACCTTCTTTGATTAATGCCAAATGATCTTGGTTTGCCATTGTTAGAGAATTCCTTCAGTCTACTACCGTTTTTGAAGCCGTTGACTTTTTGAAAGTTCAACTGCGTTTACACAATTTATAGCTAATATTTATTGGCTTTTATATGTTGATTGAATAAAGTTTTAATTGAAAATTAAATTATGCCAAGCAAAATAATTGATTAGTAGATAATAAGATCCCCAAATATCAATCGTGCGCCGTAGTATGACACCTTCGCCTTTGACACAATATACTATTTCGTAGCTAGCTTTCGTTCTTAAAAAAACGTTACAATTTGATCCGATCCAATATAAAAAAATTGACGGCTTTTACCCATATGCTACGCCCAGAGCAAAGAACAAAACTAGATAATACAAACGATTTAAATTTTTACGACTATCCGCGTTTTGTAACTCACGTAGACGACAGTTTTATTGATCGCCTGACCGAGCTATATCGCGATCGCATCCCACCCAATAGCCGCGTTTTGGACTTAATGAGTAGTTGGGTATCTCATTTACCTCAAGACGTAAAATATGATCGCGTGGTAGGTCACGGAATGAATGAGGAAGAGTTAGCCAAAAATCCGCAGCTAGACCATTATTTTGTCCAAAATCTCAATCATCAGCCCAAATTACCCCTTGAATGTGCTGATTTTGATGCAGTGCTGATTACAGTTTCCATTCAGTATCTACAATATCCTGAAGCGGTGCTGTCAGAAATATATCGCGTTCTCAAGCCCGATGGCATTGTCATTATTAGCTTTTCCAATCGAATGTTTTATCAAAAAGCGATCGCAGCTTGGCGCGATGGAACAGACACAGACAGAGTAAATTTAGTCAAACAATATTTTCAATCTGTTGACGGCTTTGACGAACCAGAAGTAATCGTCCGCCAATCAGCTTTGCCACCCCTGCTGCAAATGATGGGTATAGGAGGAGGAGACCCGTTTTATGCTTTAATCGCTCGTAAATCTGTTTGAAGCGATTATTAAATAGCTAGATTCGGTGACATAAATTATGGCTTTAATTATTTTAGTTAGTTTGTCTCTATCAATTTGGCTATTTTTACTTATTTTTTGGGGCAATTTCTGGCGAGCCGATCAATACATAAAAAATAGTGCTGGTAAGCTAGATTCATATCCCACAGTATGGGCGGTTATTCCAGCAAGAGATGAAGCAGAGGCGATCGAGCAAAGCCTAACATCTTTATTATCTCAACAGTATTCAGGAAATTTTTTGGTCACTTTAGTAGATGATAATAGTAGCGATCGCACGAGCGAAATCGCCAAAGCCACTGCCGATAAATTAAACAAAATAGAGCAGTTAAAAGTAATTACGGGAAAACCTTTGGCAAAAGGTTGGAAAGGTAAACTCTGGGCGATGAAGCAAGGAATTGATTATGCCAGTCAGCAAATTCCCCGTCCTGACTATTTTCTGTTTAGCGATGCCGATATTTGCCATCATTCAGCCAATCTAGAGCAGCTAGTAACCAAAGCTGAGACAGAGGATTTAGAATTAGTTTCTTTAATGGTGTTATTGCACTGCAAAAGTTTCTGGGAACGTTTATTAATTCCTGCCTTTGTATTTTTCTTTCAAAAGCTCTATCCTTTTCCCTGGGTGAATCACCCCCAAAAAGCGATCGCAGCAGCGGCAGGGGGATGTATCCTCATCAGCAGAGAGTCTTTAGAAGCGATCGGAGGGATTGCCGCCATCAAAGATGCTTTGATTGACGATTGTTCTCTAGCAAAAGCAGTCAAATCTCAGGGCAAAAATATTTGGCTGGGGTTGACCAGAGAAACTATCAGCCTGCGTCCTTACAATGATTTGGCAAGTATTTGGGACACGATCGTTCGTACTGCCTATACTCAGCTAAACTATTCCCCCTTTCTTTTAGTCGGAACGTTAGCTGGAATGATGGTTGTATACCTAGTTGCCCCAATAGCTGTAATCGCGGGAATCATCACCCATAACTGGCCGCTAGGGACGATCGCTATTATTACTTGGTCATTAATGTCCTTTGCTTATCTCCCCACCATCAAGCTGTACAACCTCTCTTCTATTTGGGCGATCGCTTTACCTGCGATTGCTTTTTTGTACACCTTAATGACTTTAGATTCGGCGATTAAATACTACCAGGGCAAAGGTGGTGGCTGGAAAGGTAGAACCTACACCAGCTAATTAATCTGTTTATAAGCCTCCATCCCCTCGCAAGAACATACCAGATTGCGATCGCCATAAGCGTTGTTGATTCTACCTACAGACGTCCAAAATTTAGATTCTTTCGTCCAAGGCGCAGGATATGCCGCCTGTTCGCGAGAGTAGGGATGATTCCATTCGCCACAAATGAGAGATTCGGCGGTGTGGGGGGCATTCTTTAAAGGATTGTCGTCTTTGTCAATCGAACCATCAGCGATCGCTTTGGCTTCGCGATAAATGGCTAGCATGGCATCACAGTAGCGGTCTAGCTGCTCTTTAGACTCGCTTTCTGTTGGTTCGAGCATTACCGTACCGATTACAGGCCAAGATACTGTGGGCGCGTGAAAGCCAAAGTCCATTAACCTTTTTGCCACATCATCCACCTCTACCTTTGCCTCTTTTTTCAGGGGACGTAAATCGATAATGCATTCGTGTGCCACAAAACCAGATTCCCCTTTAAACAGAACTGAATAGCAAGGTTCGAGACGTTTTGCCATGTAGTTGGCATTGAGAATGGCTATTTCAGTGGCTTTGGTCAAGCCTTTGGTACCCATCATGGCAATATACATCCAGGAGATAACTAAAATACTGGCACTACCCCAAGGCGCAGCAGAAATCGCCCCAATTGGTCGAGCATCTTGTGGTGTTGTCGGAGTTTGAGGCAAGAAAGGTACTAGATGAGGCATTACGCCAATGGGACCCACTCCTGGTCCTCCTCCACCATGGGGAATACAGAAGGTTTTATGTAAATTTAGGTGGCAGACATCTGCACCAAAGTCTCCAGGACGACACAAACCTACTTGAGCATTCATATTTGCTCCGTCCATGTATACCTGACCGCCAAACTGATGCACCACGGCACAAATATCTTTGATCGCTGCCTCAAAGACCCCGTGAGTGGAAGGATAAGTAACCATTAGTGCAGCTAAATTAGCCTGATGCTTTTCTGCTTTGGTTTTGAGGTCTTTTAGATCGATATTGCCATCGCGATCGCACTTTATTGCCACCACTTTCATGCCGCACATCACCGCACTGGCAGGGTTTGTACCGTGAGCTGATTCGGGGATCAGACAGATATGACGATGAGACTCGCCTCTGGCATGGTGATATTGACGAATGACTTGAAGTCCTGCGTATTCTCCTTGGGAACCTGCATTGGGCTGTAGGGAGATACCTGCAAAACCTGTAATTTCTTCCAGCCAGTCTTCCAAATCCTTAAATAGCTGCTGATAACCTTGAGCTTGTTCTAGGGGGGCAAAAGGATGAATATTGCCAAATTCACTCCAGGTTACAGGAATCATCTCTGCTGTAGCGTTGAGCTTCATCGTACAAGAACCCAACGGAATCATGGAGGTAGTTAAAGATAGATCCTTATTTTCAAGCTGATGTAGATAGCGTAATAGTTCGGTTTCAGAATGATAGCGATTGAAAACAGCATCGGTTAGATAATCGCTGGTGCGCAGGTGATGATGCTCTATTTTAGTTGTTTTACCATTGAGCAGTTGTGCCACATCAAAGGGCAATTCTCCATCTCCAGCAAAGATCTGCCAAAGTTGAATCAAGTCTTCTTCAGTCGTGGTTTCGTCTAGAGAAATTCCTACAGCACGATCGCCTAACCTACGTAAATTGATTCTTTTGTTTAGCGCCGTATTTATGATGTTGGCTGCATTTTGGTTTCCTGTCTCAATCCGAATTGTATCGAAGAAACTAGATGAAGCAATTCCATACCCCAGTCTTTCTAAACCATCAGCCAAAGTCTCGGTTAGCTGATGCACCCGCAGGGCGATCGCTTTAATACCCTTGGCTCCGTGGTATACCCCATACATCGAGGCAATTACCGCCAGTAAAACCTGGGCAGTGCAAATGTTGCTGGTGGCTTTTTCTCGACGAATATGCTGCTCTCTAGTTTGTAGTGCCAAACGCAAAGCTGGTTTTCCTGCGACATCTTTAGACACACCGACAATTCTGCCTGGTACCTGTCTTTGGTATTTTTGCTTGGTGGCAAAGAAAGCTGCGTGGGGTCCTCCGTAGCCCAAGGGTACGCCAAATCTTTGAGTACTCCCTACTGCAATATCTGCACCAAATTCTCCAGGAGGCGTTAGCAAAGCTAGGCTGAGAATGTCGGCGGCGACAGTCGCCAGAGCCTTTGCTTCATGTACGCGATCGATAAACTGACTGTAGTCTTCAACTGTTCCATCCGTATTCGGGTATTGTAGTAATGCACCAAATATTGGCGTAGCAAAATCAAATTCAGCATAACTGCCAACAATTACTTCGATATTTAGCGGCAGTGCGCGAGTTTTAATCACCTCAATGGTTTGAGGATGACAACCAGCATCAACAAAAAAGGCATTGGCTTTAGTTTTACACAAGCCATAGCTCATACTCATCGCTTCTGCTGCAGCTGTGCCCTCATCCAGTAAAGAGGAATTAGCAATCTCTAAACCTGTTAGTTCGATCGCCATCGTCTGAAAATTGAGCAGGGCTTCTAATCTTCCTTGGGCAATTTCTGCCTGATATGGGGTGTAGGAAGTGTACCAGCCAGGATTTTCGAGGACATTGCGCAAAATTACAGGTGGGGTAATGCAATTGTGATAGCCCATGCCGATAAACGAGCGATAAACTTGATTCTGCGAGGCGATCGCTTTTAATTTTGCCAAAGCAGCCGATTCGCTTTGCGCCGTAGGTAGCTGTAGTGGTCGATCTAATCGGATTGCAGGAGGCACAGTTTTGTCGATTAGCTCTGTCAAGCTATTGATGCCCAGAACCTGCAGCATCTCCTGTATTTGCTGGCGATTAACTCCAATGTGGCGATCAGCAAATGAAACAGTATCTGTTGGAAAAGAATTTTCTCGAACGTTATTTGCCTGGACGTTTGCAGTTTGTGACTCCACAGCAAAGTTTAGATTAACCATACTATTAAATAGATTTTGCTTTTAGGTAAAAAAATAGTGGTGCACCTGTTTATTTGTTGACGCAGCCACCGAGCCTATGTATTTGTAATAAAGGTTAACAAATTTCTTCGATTGAAAGAAACCATTGTCAAAAATTAGTTATCAATCGAGGATATTTATGCTGGAGTCGCAATTCTATTCAATCGTTCTCCATTCCCTCAACCTGAGCGCGATATTCCCCAGCCGAAAGAGCATCGGCTAATTCATCATCAGGATCGTCGACCTTTACTTTGATCAACCAGCCTTCTCCATAGGGATCTTCAGCTAGAGTTTCGGGCGCATCAATTGCAGTTTCGTTGCGATCTATGACTGTTCCCGACACTGGTGGGTTTAAATCCTCTACCGCCTTAACCGATTCAATTGTGCCAAAGTTTTCGCCTACTTCTATCGCATCACCCACCTCTGGAAGCTCTAGAAAAACCACATCTCCCAACTGATCGATGGCAAAAGCACTGACTCCTATAGTAGCGATTTCTCCATCAAAACGAACGTATTCGTGAGTATCTAGGTATTTTAAATCTTCTGGATAATCTATCTCCATCTTTACCACCCTAATCGTGAGTAAAATCTAGTTTACAACAAGCTTCGAGGATTCAGTCATGTCTGACTACCTCTGTTCTTGCAATCTCATTTAAAGTATTTACAGTACGACTTTTTCTGTCTAGAGTAATATGTTCGATTTTGTATCCCGATCGCCCTCTCGTTATGCCCGCTCTCAAGAGATAGAGCAGCTAGATCCCATTACCCAACATGCACAAATTTGCCATCTTTTAGCTGGCTATGAATTTCCTTGGGATATTACTCGTTCTCTGGAATTAGCAATGTTAAAAACCTACTGTGTTCCTAGTATTTCCCGACTGCTCGATAGTACGGGAGAGTTTCATCACCATACCCAAAAACGCTATGACGATACGGGTTTGTTGGTAGCAGAGATTTTAAAATGGGGTTATCAAAGCGATCGCGGCAAGGAATCTATTCGTAGAATGAATGCAATCCACGGACACTATCAGATTGCCAATCAAGATTTTCTGTACGTCTTGTCTACATTTATCTACGAGCCTATTCGTTGGAATGAACGTTTTGGTTGGCGACTGTTTACCGAAACAGAAAAGTTAGCAATATTTTATTTTTGGCAAGTTATTGGCACCAAAATGGGGATTGAGGATATTCCCTCCTCCTATGAGGAATTTGCTCGATATAATCTCGACTACGAACGAGAAAATTTTGTCTATTCTGCCACCAATAGCCGTGTGGGACAATCTACTCTAGATTTGTTTTTGAGCTGGTATCCTGCGTTAATTCGAGCCCCCCTCAAACCCTGTGTTCAAGCTTTGTTTGAAGACCGAGCTATCTCTGCCTTTGGTTGGTCATCTCCTCCTGTTTGGGTGCGCATCTTGGTAGAAAATACCCTTAAGGTTAGAGGCAGAATAGCAAAGGTGCTGTTGCCAAGAAAAAAACCTGATTTTTATACCGATAGCAAGCTGAAAAGCTATCCTCATGGCTACGATTTATCGGACTTGGGACCAGTTAAAATGCTGGATCGGCTAAACCAATAGCGTTCTGACTGTGTTTATTTTGTCTATGATTACGGTTGAGTTTAGAAGATAAACTGCAATTTCAAACTCCAATCTCGATCGCTATGACGCACGATCGCAATTTGCTTGATAAACTCGCGAAAGTAAAAGCGTCTTTCCGCCTCGGATAAGTCCAGCCAGAATTGAGGTATCGATACTGTATTGGCGATCGCAGCTAAATTCTGGGGTGGAAATTGAGCTATTTGATTTTCAATCTGGGATATTTCTGTCGATATTTTATACTTGCGAAGATAAAAAGTTTCTCGATCCAAAATTTCTTCTGCCAATAGATCGGGTAGCTTGGCTAGAACTTCTTGTTTAGCGGCAAGCTTTTGCCTGAGTTTATTTTCTCTTGAAAGTTTATCTGTCATGTTTAATTGAGCAACAGCAGCAGGAAGTTCGAGACAAACTTTATTTATAGCCTGTTCCAAAACTTGACTATAGGCTATTGCTTTGCACTTTGGTTTGGCGGGGCATTTTTGACAGCGCAAATACAAATATTCTGTTTTCTGGTGGTGCTGAGTAACGCGAACGATGTTGAGATTTAACTGGCATTTTTGACATACAACCAGTCCCGAAAGAGAACGAGGTGCGCTAGCGGTGCGAGGAGATAAACCGCTATTGCGCCGCAGCAGGCGATCGATTTGGGCTGCTTCTTCGCGATTGATAATTGGGGTATGAGTATTGGAAATTATATCTTGGTTGTTGTATTTCAAATCTCCACGATACACAGGATTAATTAGCCAGTTTCTACCAGTAGAAGGAGATATTTTTTTGCCATATCGCTTTTCTAAATATCTAACCGCACCCCGTAAAGATCCAAACAGCAAGAACCTGTCAAAAAAATCTTTAACTACGGGAGCAGTACTCTTGTCGACAATATATCTATCCTGTCCGCGACGATATCCATAAGGAGCTTTTCCAGGAGGTGGCAGAGTTTTTAAGCGGTTGAGAGCATGACCTTTTTGTAAGCGAAAGTTTTGCTGATTTTTGCTTACTTTATCTAAAGTTTTAACTAGCTTATTTTTAAGTTGAGAATTACTAAGTTTATTAAATTCTATGGAAGAATAATCATTTTCTATAGTACTAATTTCAATACCTAGAGATTCGATCAACAGTAAGCGATCGCCAATTATATTAATATTATTTCCCAAATCTTCAAGACGGCGAATTAACAAACGATTGGGTGCTTCTTGCTGGCAATCTTTTACCAACTGTTGCCAAGCAGAGCGCTCGCCTATGTCTTGATATATCCGATCTATTTCTAAACCCCAGATATCTTCACTGGGAGGCGATTCAATCACAGGATCGCTATAAAGATAGGCGATAATCTTAATACTCATTTTATTAATTGCCTGATATTTCTTAATAGCCTTAGTTTTACAATAAAAGTTTAGGTATAGAATTCACCAAGGTGGCTTTTTATTTTAATGAATTCTAACCGTATATCGTCAAAATTTACTTAAGATCGAGGACTTGAGTTAATGGAACTACATCAACAAGCATGGTTAGAAAAAAGAAGTTTTATTTTATTACCCAATCAATTAAAATTCCATCTTCAAGACACTCGAGGAGAGTATGAAAGCTATATATCCTATGAGAAATTAAAGAGCGAAGCCCAGATTCGCAGCCAAAAAAATCATAAATTATTTTTTATTACTGTCGTGGCAACAACGTTTGACTTGTGTATCTTATTGCAAAGCATTATGTTAAACAGTGGTTTTGTTCATCTCATATTACCAGGCATAATTACAGTGTTCTTTGCAATTCTATACAAAATAAAAAAACAGGAGTACGTCATTGTAGAAACAGTAGATTATCAAAAGGTTATTTTTTTACGAGATAAACCAAATCGCCGCACTCTAGAAAATTTTTTAGATCGACTTTGGCTCCAAAGAAAAAGATACTTGAGAGAGAAGTATTTTTATATCAGCTATGGTCAAGATGTTCGACAACAAACAGAAAGACTAAGATGGTTACTAGAGCAAAAAGCAATTACTAAAACTGAATTTAAGTTTGCTAAAGATGACTGGGTAATTGATAAAAGCTATCAGTCATAATAATTAAGGAACTTTTATTTAAAAGAGTAAGTGATGCGAGTAGCAATTATCGGATGTGGATATGTGGGAAGTGCGGTTGCTCGTACATGGTATCAAAATGGAAATGAAGTGGCGGTGACGACTACTACCTCCAGCAAAAGGCATGCTTTAGAAAAAATAGCTTCAAAGGTATCGGTTTTAGAAGGAAATAGCCTAACCGACTTAAAGAATTTGGTAGCAGATAGAGAAGTCGTTTTGTTGAGTGTAGGTGCAAAGCAACGTACTCCAGAAACTTATCATCAGGCTTACTTGGAAACAGCCAGTAATGTGGTTGAGGCAATCAGAGCAACAGGAAGAGTAAAACAGCTAATATACACGAGTAGCTATGGAATTTTAGGCAAGCAGGCTGCTACAGTTATCGACGAAACTGCTACACCAAATCCTCGCAACGAATACGGTGAAATATTAGCCCAAACCGAACGAGTACTATTGTCTGTTTCTCCATCGGAATTTAAAACCTGCATCTTGCGCCTATCAGGAATTTATGGAAATGGTCGAGAATTGATTAAGATATTTAGTCGTATGGCTGGTACAACTCGCCCAGGAAAAGGGGAAGATTATACTAATTGGGTTCATTTAGATGATATTGTTAAGGCGATCGACTTTGCCAAACAAAAGCAGCTATCGGGCATCTATAACCTTGCTAGCGAACAGGTATTAACTACCAAAGAATTTTTTACTAAGCTTTTTCAGGCTCACAATCTACCTAATATTATTTGGGATGAATCTCAATCTTCTAATCGTGACTACAGCATGAAACTATCTAGCCAGAAGATTAAAAATGCTGGCTATAAGTTTATTCATCCTGAAATCAAATTTAATTAAACCGTTAGGATTATTTAGATAATTTTCAAGCGATCGCTCTTGTTTTAAACAAGAGCGATTTTTGCATAGATAGTGAATATACCTATTCATAAAAGAAAAAGTATAAATTTTGAAGCCTTGGTTTTTGATGTAATGTTTTAATTCTCTTTATTAAACAGAAAAATTGACTCGTGAACTTGATAGTAGCTTTACAAAAATAATAAGTAGTTTTTTGGATAACAATTGAGTTTCAAATTGTTAGGATTGGCTTACATAAAAAAATATTATCAATACTTACCTTGAACTCTCCATTGCTAACTACTTTAATGAATAATAAAATTACAAATACCTTGATTGCTACTGTTTTACTCACTGGTTTGAGTTCTACTATTTACTCTGAAAAAGCCCTCAGTGATGAATCTAACAATCGAGGAATTACGGTAACTATTGAAGCTCCAGAAGTCCAAACGACTTTATTACCCAATGCAGATGAATACTTTGTAGTCGATTTTGAAAATCAAAGTGGAACAGATTCCTTTAGTGTGACTAATAATGATACTACTTATTCTTATAGTAATGATTTAGAAGTAAAAACTGCTAATCAATGGGGTGGCGCAAATGGTTCAAAGTTTATCACTCAAAAAGTACTAAATTCTATTAGAAGCTATAGCATGACTGTTAGCGAAGACCAAAAATATTTTGGTTTTTGGTGGTCAGCAGGAGACCCTTACAACAAAATAACTTTTAAGAATGATGGAGAGGAAATCGCATCGTTTAGAACTTCTGACTTAGTAAATTTTATTAATGAATCAGACACGGTTAATAGTAATGATTACAAAGGCAACCCTGCTTACAGCGGAAACGATACGGGGCATCTGAACGAGCCTTTTGCTTTTGTCAACGTATTTTTCAGTAATGATTTTGCTTATGATGAAGTTGTGGTTGCTACCTTAACTGAAGGAGGTTCGGCATTTGAATCAGATAATCATACTTTTTCTGCCTTCGCTCAAGATATTCGAGGAGAAGTAATTCAAAATGATCCTCCTATCGCTAATGAAGATGAAATTACTACAAGCATCTATGGCTCAGTGACTGTTGATGTGCTAGCTAACGATCTAGATGAAAATAAAGAGGCATTAACTTTGACTAACATTAACGATGCTTTCTCTGGAGGACAAGCCGTCATTGAAAATAATAAAGTTGTGTATACTGCTGGAGCTGTTCCTGGGGGATTTAGCCTGACTTATACAGTTCAAGACGAATATGGAGCGACTAGTGAAGGAACAGTCAATATTACTGTTATTGCCTCACCTGACTAAATACTGGATATGGATATAGTTGTAAGGATACACAAGCCGTATACTCGAAAGTAGCAAGTCGCTGATAACTACACGAAATTAGCTTGGTGTCATATTTAGTTAACCAAAAAAGCGATCGCTCTTATTGAAAGCGATCGCTTTTTTATTAATTAGTTTCAGATTAACTTTTAAGTAGAGGTTTTGTCGCATTTGCTTCGATAAAGCTCGATAATTCTATCTATTACTTCATCTATAGTCAAATCATCTGTAATTAGCTCGACTGCATCCTCAGCCTGTTTTAGAGGTGCAATTTCTCTATTGCTGTCTTGCTCGTCTCGCCGTTGAATATCCTCAGCCAATCGAGCTAAATCTACGTCGCTTATCCCTCGATTCTGCAAATCTTTCCATCTTCTTTTTGCCCTTTCTTCCGCAGATGCAGTTAAATATATTTTTAGATCGGCATCGGGAAAAACATTAGTGCCAATATCTCGCCCTTCAGCAATAATTCCTCCTTTTTTGCCAAATTGCTGCTGCATTGCTACTAATTTAGCTCTAACTGCTGATTGGGCGGCGATCGCCGATACGTTAGCTGTTACCTCTGGTGTGCGAATCGCTTCTGTTACTTCTTTGCCGTCGATGCGAACTATGGTGGGTAATTCTACGGCGCTAGGGGAGGTTAATGAAATAGTAACATTCTCGATCAGAGATGCCACTGCGTCTTCATTTTCTATGGCAACATCAGACTCCATTACCAGCCAGGTTACGGCTCGATACATTGCTCCCGTATCTAAATAAAGCAAACCCAATTCGTGGGCTACACGGCGGGTGACGGTGGATTTGCCTGCTCCCGCAGGACCATCTATAGCAATGATTGGCTGGCGTTTTTCTAACACAATATTATCGATTAAACGAGTAGATCCGACATAAGCTGCGATCGCCAATAATCCTGTTTGTCTAACCTGTTTCAGCGGTAGAAGGGTATTGGGATCTACTAACTCGACGTACTGAATCTTAACTGCTGTCCGATTTAATTTTACCTGGATTGAGTCAATTAAACTGGCAGCACTGTTTTCTCCTTGAAGAAAAAGAGTTCTAGCCTGTTGCAAACTTCGAGCAATTTTTGCCGCCTCTATTTTCTCTTTTGATGTCAAGTATCGATTGCGAGAACTTAACGCTAACCCCGATGACTCTCTGACGATGGGGCAAGCAACGATTTCTACGGGGATATTTAAATCGTTAACCAAACGTCTGACAATTGCTAGCTGTTGAGCGTCTTTCTGACCAAAGTATGCCCGATCTGGCTGCACTATTTGCAAAAGCTTGGTGACAATAGTTGCTACTCCAGTAAAATGTCCTGGACGATATTTGCCACACATCACCTCTATCATGGCTGGTGGCGGATTAACCGTGGTGGTTTGGGCTAAAGCTGTGGTGTTACCGTCACTATTTAGTTCCTGGGGATCTGGAGAGAATACTGCGGCAACACCAAGTTCCTGGCAAATTTCGAGATCTCGCTCTAGCTGACGAGGATAGTTGGCTAAATCCTCTGTGGGAGAAAATTGTAATGGGTTGACGAATATACTAACAATGACTGCATCATTATCGGCGATCGCTTTCTGGATTAAGCTTTGGTGTCCCAAGTGTAATGCCCCCATAGTGGGAACTAAACCAATGTTGTATTGGTGTTTTAAACGGTAAGCTGCAACCTGAGAATGTATTTCGGAAACTGTTTTTAACAACATTAGCGTAGTGTCAATACCCAGAGAAAATATCAATAAAAAGAGAGCTATCTATCTCCAGTTACTGACACCCCTTAAGATAAATTATGACCAATGAGCGAGAAGGGATTTGAACCCCTGACCTTTTGGTTCGTAGCCAAATGCTCTAATCCACTGAGCTACTCGCCCTTGCGCTAAGCAGTTAGCGGTTTACTAACTCAACCCAACAGTCACTAATATTAGCAGAACTAAGTATAACAATGCAAGAAAAAAATAATCGTCCCTCTCTTTCTCATCTCAACGAGCATGGAGAAGCTCAAATGGTAGATGTCTCAGCCAAACAAGCCACTCGTCGTCAGGCAATTGCTGTGGGGCAGATTAAAATGTCTGCCAAAACTCTAAAAGCGATCGAAGCAGGCGACGCACCAAAAGGAGATGTCTTGGGTACGGCAAAAATTGCGGGGATTATGGCTGCCAAACAGACGGCAAATTTGATTCCTCTATGTCATCCTTTGCCGATTCATAAGATTGAGGTGGAAATTACGCCAAACTACGACTTACCTGGATACGAAATGAAAGCGACAGTAGCCATAAAAGCCGAAACAGGAGTAGAAATGGAAGCTTTGACGGCAGTTTCTGTAACCGCCCTTACCCTCTATGACATGGCAAAAGCTTTGGAAAAATCGATGGAAATTGGCGGAATACGCTTGTTAAGTAAGACTGGTGGCAAATCGGGAAGCTATTTTGCTGATGAAAAAAGCAGCTAAACAGATACAATGAAACTAGAAATAATCACAGTATTAATTAATTTTTAGTAATAGTATATGCCTCCTCGTTGGCCTAGAGAACCAAATCGCAAGACCGATCCAGAGTTTCGTCGTCTCGAAGATATCATTAACTTCGCCGTTCATGTTGGCGTATTTGCGGCAACCAATTCTGGGTTGTGGTTTGTGCACATTCTTAAATCAACCGAATGGTCTTGGCTGCTTTGGGTCAATGGTATTTGGTTTGGTATTTTGGTTCTACACTTCATTTATATTAAAGCGATCGCAGATTACACGACTATAAAAACCTAATGGCTAGTACACAAGACATAGAGAATTTAGCAGTAAAAATTGGCGAAAATGTATATATTGACGTTGCCAAATGGCATTTATATTTGAGCGACGCCAAGTTACACACCGTTGTGGCAGAAAAAGTTTATCCTCTATTAGAAGATGATTCTTTGAGCGAAGATGCCGTAACTTCAATTCTGCAATCTATCCCGATTAAGCTGGGTGGTGGTACGACTGAAATTGCCTTGGAGAAGCTGTTACCCATGCAGTGTAAAGTCAATCTGCTAGATCTGCTGGAAGAGTATCAAAAAGATATGTAATGTTTTGAGATACGATAACTCAGCTTCTATTGTCTGCCAAAAATATTTCTAATGCGATAAATTGGTCTTCTTTGAGATTCGTGATAGGTACGCATCAATAGTTCTGTCACCAATCCAAAGCAAAATAGTTGAACCCCAGTCAAAATTAGCAATACGGCTAAAATTAGCAACGGGCGATCGCCAATATTCTGCTGGAACAAAAATTTGACGATGGTCAAATAGATGCCCATTCCCAACCCAGCCGTTAAGGATATTACTCCACCCAAACCAAAAACGTGCATGGGACGAGTCAAGAACTTCTTCATAAAGAAAACGGTCATCAAGTCCATAACAACTCTAATCGTTCTACCTAAGCCATACTTACTTTTACCAAATCTTCTGGCATGATGGCGCACTGGTACTTCCGCAATTCTCGCCCCTTCAATGTAGGCTAATGCTGGTAGAAAACGATGCAGTTCTCCATAGAGATTCATATCGGCAATTAATTCTGCACGATAGGCTTTGAGAGAACAACCATAATCGTGTAGTAGCACTCCTGTTACCTTGGCAATTATAATATTGGCAACTCTAGAGGGAAGCAATCTAGTCAAGGCTGCATCTTGTCGGTTTTTGCGCCAGCCGCTAACCAAATCGTATCCTTCGTCTAACTTGGCTAGTAGCATAGGAATGTCAGCAGGATCGTTTTGCAAATCCCCATCTAAAGTAACAATTACTTTTCCCGTAGCAGATTCAAATCCCGCTGCCATGGCTGCAGTTTGTCCGTAATTGCGACGCAAAATAACTGCTTTGAGATCGATACGTCTTCTTGCCAAATTGCTCAAGATATCAGTAGAACCATCTTTTGAACCATCATCGACGCAAATTATTTCGTAATTTAAGTTAGTTTCAGCTATGGAATTGGCGATCGCTTCAACCAAAGTTTCGACGCTTTCGGCTTCATTGTATATGGGGACGACGATCGACAAATCTAATTTTGGCGATTCTATAACGGCAGAATAATTGTTGCTTTCGATGGATGGATAGGGCATGTCGATTACAATTAACAGCGGAATTTAACCAGGATACAATAATAGACTGGGTAATGGTGGGATTTTTGGGTAGCAAAGCATAATTATTCTCATTCAAACTACATCCAGTTTTAACTAAAGATTGCTATAACCGATACATCGCGTAATTCTTTGGTTGTTTTCTATCTGAAATTTTAATGAAACCAATTTTTGTCTGGTTTAGATTTTGCGCTTTGGTAGGGGTTTTGTTGGTTAGTCAAACCCTAAATGCCAAGACGGTAGCGCAAGAAAATTATTCTGTATCTCAGAGCGATCGCTCTAAAATTTGTTCGCAAGATTTACCCAAAGCGATCAAAGAAATTATCAATCGTCCTCATTTAGCGCGATCTCGCTGGGGTATGGAAATTCAAACTGAGACGGGAGAGGTTTTATACAGTCTTAATAGTCATCAGCTTTTTACTCCAGCCTCTAGCGTCAAACTGTTAACTACCGCCGCAATATTATCTTTTTTTGATGGGAGAGATAGATTGACTACGCCGATTTTGGCTTCAGGAAATGCCCCCAATCTTACTTCGCTGCGTTTGAAGGGAAAGGGAGATCCCACTATAACTACTCAAAGCTTAGAACAGATAGCAAATCGATTGCAAGCTTTAGGAGTTAAAAAAATCGAACAGCTGATTGTTGAAGATAGTTATTTTGATGCACCCGCAATCAATCCAACTTGGGAATGGTTGGACGTTCACAACTACTTTGCCACAGCAGCAAATAGCCTAATTCTCAATCAAAATGCGGTTACTCTCACAATATTGCCTCAAGAAATAAACCAGCCAGTTAAATTTTACTGGAGCGATCGCCTTGCAGGTAGGCAATGGCAAATAATTAATCGCGGCATGACAGGAGAAAAAGATATTCCCTACAACATTGAAATTGATGGCGATTTAGGCAAACCGCTCTTAGCAATTAGAGGCGAGTTGGCTGTTAACGAACCGCCTGATATTTGGGACATGGCAGTAGTCGATCCAGCCAATTATTTTTTAGAACAATGGCGTTGGCAGTTAGCTCGAGCTGGTATTGAAGTTACCAGGGGAATCGTCATAAACGAAGCCGAGAGCCAGGAATTGGAAGAGGAATTACTGACTATCTCTTCTCCTGCGATCGCCAGAATGGTCGAGGAAATCAATCAAAAGAGCAATAATTTATATGCCGAAGCTTTAGCCAAGATATTAGCCAAAAGACTCGAAGCAGAAGATGTAATTGAAGCTATAAATTTGAGTTTAAATAAATTGGGTATAGGTGAAAATGAATATATTTTGGCAGATGCTTCTGGGCTATCGAGGCAGAATTTAGTCTCGCCGCACACCTTGGTAAAAGTACTGGATATAGCATCTAAAAGTCCTAAACTAGATCGAGAAACCTACCGTAAATCTCTTGCTGTCGCTGGCAATAGCGGAACATTAAAAAATAGATTTAAAGATACGCCAGTTCAAAATAATTTCTGGGGAAAAACAGGTACTTTAACGGGAGTGGGAACTTTATCTGGATACTTATTTGTACCTGATTTTTCGACTATTAAAATTAGCATCATGGTCAACAACTCCGATCTTTCTAGCAAACAAATTAGACAGTCGATAGATGAAATTGTCGTTGTTCTAAGTCACACCAAGAACTGTCGGTAAATCACGGATACATTGGAGTTTATTGAAGATTATTAATATTGTGAAAAAACAATAAACGAAACATATTTTTTAGATTATTTTTTCATGAAATAGAGATTAACCCCTCAATTGCCAGTATAAAGAATAGCTATTTTAAGATAATTAAATATATTTTATGAAAATTAGTAAGCTTAGTTCCAATATTAAATTAATCGCTTTAGGGATAGCACTTACTCTCGGTACGGCTAGTTTTACTCCCGCTCATGGAGAGGAGTTGGACGAATATGTCCCAGAAATCGGTTGGAGTAGTAGAATCTCCAGTATGGGTTTAGATCGAGAAGATAATTTAAAAGAAAAATATGTATTCAACTGTCAATCTGCGCCAGAGGATTTAATTCATGCTCCTATTTGGGGCACTAGAGTTTATACTGCTAACTCAGGCATCTGCAGCAGTGCCGTTCATTCAGGAATAATCAATCCAGAAGAAGGTGGTGAAATAGTTCTAAGACTAATTAAAGGCAAGCAATTTTACACAGGAAGCAAAAAAAACAATGTGAAAAGCAAAGATCACACCGCTACTGATTTTAGCTTTGTTTTTATCAACAACGGTAATACGGTAAAGAAAAGACAAGAGCAAGAAACCGCCCAGAAAAAACGAAAGCCTTCGGGAATTGAAAGAGTATTAATGGAAGGCTTTCAAAGAGGCGTAGAAAGAACGATTGAGAAAGCTATTATTGATATTCTCGAGTAGATTTTTTATATATTAAATTTAAATAGCTCTACTTTACTAAACATCAAACTGATAAACATAAATAAGGCAATAGGGGAGTAGGGAAATAGGAGTCATTTAATGAATTAAACTAAAAACTAAAAACTAACTACTAAAAACTTATTGTAAGAGCAGCATTAGTAATTTAAGCAGTATCTGTTAGCAAGCTAATTTCGCTTTGTACGTTATAAATAAAATTGGTTAATAACTCTAGCTGGGGATCTGGGCTTGAGTTTTTTTGTGTCGTATTTTTAGGGATAAAAGTAGTGTATTTACGTCCGATAGGTTCGTAAGTATCGAGCAGTTTAATAGCGCGATCGCTAAATTTTTGGAGATAGGTTTCTGCTGCATCGATATAAACTTGAGAAGAAATCTTTTCGGCTGAATTATGATTTGTAGTTTGTTGGCTGGATTTACTATTAGCTAACTGATTGATGAGATAGTTCGCTCTGCCTAAAACTACCGCACCAGCCTTCTTTTGCAGTAAAAAGTTTAATTCTTGGGGAATGTATGATTTATAGGTTTGGCGATCGCCAGCTTCTTGATCAATAGCAGATTTGGGAATAATGATTTCGGGTAAATCGGTAAACTGGATCGCCAGTAGCTGCGGACATTCATACTGAAAAAAATCACAGCCTTGATGTACCCATTTATTAATTGCCTGTTGTCGCTCTAATACTTCAGGTTTAAACTGAGATTCTAGCCAATCGTCAAATCTCCCCTCTTGTAAAGCGATCGCTAGTGAAGGTAAATGCTCGGATAATAGCTGGGGTAAATATAGCCATGCCATAAAGTCGGAAATACTGCGGTTAAAGCCTGGTTGAATTAACTTTTCGGCTTTTTGCTTTACTTCGATTTGCTGATTCAATTTTGCTTGTTGGTTGGCAAGCTCTAACTCAATTTTTGCCTGTTTTGCTTTAGCTTGCTGCAATAAGTCTTCGGCAATTTTTACCCCTCTCTGCAATTTTAAATTGGGCTGGCGATCGCCCGCTATAATTTTTGCCAGTGCTGATTCAAAATCGACAATTCCTGCTGTTTTGGCATCGCTTATGTTGCCCTTAATTCTCGCTCTCAATGCGGGTAGAGCATCGACACAGTAAATATTGCTGATTCCTGCAGGTAAACTAGAGCGAAAGCTTTCGGCAATAAAGTAAATACGCTGACGTACCTGTTGCCTTTCTTCGGGAGTCAATAAGTTAAGAAAATTAACGACAAAGATAACCGTTGTTATGCCTCTATTTTGCAACCATTTCTCTAAATGCTCTTTTTCTTCTAGAGTCATAAGTTTGCGTGCATCTAAAACATGAACAACTAGATCTGCACTGAGCAGCTTATGTTTAATTAAATCATTTTGAGCCTCTCGATCATTAGTACCAGGTAAGTCGAGAAACTCAATTCCAGTTTTAAGCCAAGGGAGATCGCACGAGACTTCGACTTCTTTTACTTCATCTTTCATTCTACGCTCTTCATCTAAGATGGCGTACTCTTTGAGGATTTTGGTACCATCTTGCTGGATGCGATCGCCATTTTTGAGCGTAATTACCGTTTGCAATTGCTCTCCATAATTAATACAAAAAGCTGCACCAGTGCTAGGAATTAAATCTATAGGCAAGGTTTTGCTACCTAACAGTGCATTAAGCAAAGTAGATTTACCGTGATTGAAAGGAGCAAAAACGGCAATGCGATACTTAGAAGATTGTAAATAGTCGCAAACTGCGATCGTGTCTTGGTACAGAGGTGAGGCTCGATCTATCTCTAAGACTCCGATTAGCCCAAGTAAGTAATTTACTAAATTGGTATATTGAGACATGGCGATCGTTGCATAGACTTAAAATAATATCTTAAATACAGTTTATGTATTATCTGGTGATAAATTAATGACATAAAAATGACCGAGCCAACCAAATGCTACTACGCCTAACAAATCGCAGGCAAAATCAGCATATGAAAATGTTCTATTAGCTATGAAAATTTGCGAATATTCTTCTAAGGCAATTAATAAAAGAACTCCTCCCAGAACTATTAAAGTTGATTTGATTTTTTTGTAGGGTAGAATCGGTGCAATAGTTATAGTGGATAGAAAAGCTAAAATTCCCATTAAAATGAAGTGTCCGAGTTTATCGTAATGGGGAATATGCGCAAACAAATCAAAAAAATCTGGAGCTAGATCGTTGTTACGCAAAAAAATTATGGTAGCAAGAAAAGAAAAGAAACCCATCAATATATAAGGTAAGATATTCTTTGGTTTCATTATTTTATAATATAGATATTCGTGTTTTGGGGTATCGCAGAAAAGATTTTTTGTGTCTATAATGGCAGTTATCAAGTAATACTAAAAATATTCTCGTTAACCAGTTATATTGCTCTCTATTCTGATGAAGATATTAAGAAGATACCCAAATATATGAATAAAAATATCTTTGTTCCCAGTTCTATAGCGATCGCGATCGCTACTGCTGGGTTAGGAGTACTAACGCTCGTTCCTCCTGCTTATTCTCAGTCAAATACATCCGATAAAGAGCCAGCCGATAACTTAACTAAATTAGTGTTTTTGGCTGGCATAGTTGGTGCAGGTGCGCTGTGCTGGAATACATATCAATCAAGAAGAAAGGGTAAGTCTAAATTTGTCCCAATCCAGTATGATTCGGGAACAGCTTTGCTAGATCGAGTTAGCCCGAAACTACGCCGTCAGCTATTACGCTTGGTTAACGATCCGCGAACTGTTAACAGACTGCTGATGGGTATTCATAAAAATAATAGCGATCGCTCTCCTAATTGGATTGCTGAAAAAGTAATTTACGATCTGCGTCGAGGAAGATAAAAAAGAAATAATTCAACTATCAACAACCGAAGCGTTGTAGTTTGCTAGTTCTGAACTATCTTCACCATAAACCCCTTCAATTTGCTGCTGACAACAGGCGATCGCGAACTCATTGAAATCTTGAGCTTCAATTCCATACATGTCGGCAAAATTATCGGGTTCAACCCGACAAAAGCGGGGACGGAGATCGTATATTTGGCATTTTCTGATGTTGCGATCGTAGTTAATACACCAGCCATCTTCACCCACCATATTCAGGTAAATATCTAATTCTTCTTTAGATAAATATTTAGCTAAGTCTGGTCTATCTTCTGGAGTAAGATTGCAACAGGCTCCGCAATTACTAATACATTGCCACTTCCCAACTTGGGAATACTCTTTTCTAAATTTTGAACTTTTCATAATACAATACAGCGTCAGCTAAAATATGACTCGAATAATACTAAATTAATATACGTGCAATGGTAGAACTAGAAGGTGCGTTTATTATTGTATATTTAGGTTAAATTTTTGTGATACTATATTTGAGAAAGCTAAAGCCTTGTTTAGCTCAGTATGCAAGAGTAAACAACGTTTTTACTTATTGTTTTTCAATCTAATTTTGACTTGCTTTTTGGCAGAAAAGCAGCATTAGTATCTTCTATCTATAGATAGATTCGCTCTCTATTATTTTAAATTTAAGGTATTGGAAAATAGAGGCAAATGAAAGTACAGCTAAAGGTTGCTGACTTTGAGCATGGATAATTTAAACAAATAGCCTGAATATTAGGGTTTTAAACGTTTTGATTGACCTCAAAAATATACACAGTAAATGCAATTCTTTAAATCCGAACTATTGCAATTTTCTATGTGAATAGGAAAATCAGCGTGGCTTTTCATCCAAATTTAAACTCAGCCATATCTAAATAATTTTTGGTGTTTTGTTCCTCAAGATATCCAAAGAAAGCTTGTTCCAATTCAATCGCAATGTGCTTTAGCTAAACAGGTATTTCATAAGAGCATCATGGTGAATTTAGGATGAGCCCAGTCAAATTTTCTACTGATTGAACTGTGATTGGCTTTGCGCATTTTTCATCGAGTAGTTTGGCTTTGCCACGTTTTGGCAGGGTTGCTTTCTACTGATGAAAAAAGCACTATGCTCAAATTTCTCTCTATCACAATAAGTTGACTAACTCTTAAAATTTAATATTCTATTTAAATTTTAAGGAAGTTATGTTAATTTGAGTTAAGAAGGGCGTCCAAGACCCCAGATCGATATTACACATACCGTTTCTTTCGGACTAAATAATGACAAAGACTACCTCGGCAGTTAGGGCTTTTATCTCCACCTATGACTCTGAGCCTCTAACCGATCAAAATTTGAATAACGCCGTAGAAGCTGTATGCGGCAGCGAAGAATTTAAAAATTTGTTGCTCGCTTTAATTGATAGCCCTGCATTCTCTGAAGAATTGGGTAAAGAGTTTGCTGCAGTTGGAGCAGTAAAAGGCTTGTCTGCTGGTCGCAAACTCAGAAGTTGTTTGAATTTGTCTTTGAGCAACTTTTTTGGCTTGTTGGCTGAACTGCTGTTTTCGTTTAATGAAGAAGCAGGAAGTAAATTTTCTACATTTGCCAATCGGATACACGAGTCCGAAATCAAAGACAGTAAGCTCCTAGACTGTCTTTTAAATACTAAGAAAAAAGAGTTTTATCAGGACTTGGCAGAGCGTTTAGTTACTGAAAATCCTCACGCAGTTTACCCCACATCTAACTTTAGAGAAAGTCGTGGCTTTGTAGAAAGTACCGATGACGATCGCGTAATCGAAGCAGTAGTGCGATCAAGTACCTTTACCTCCGTTAGAGTAATTGACAATTGCTTAAACCACGAGCAACTAGCCTTAAGAGATATGTACGTCTCTCACGGACGCTGTGTATGCGTAGTTGATAAAAACGTCAATAGCTACTATGGCGAACAAATCGAACATTATTTCGACTATCACGGTATCGAGCTAGAAAAGCTAGTTTATCGAGCAATGGAAGTCGATAAAGGTATCTATACCGTTGAAAAAATGCTGGGAGATTTTAAAAATCTCGGCGTGTCTCGTAACGAGCCTGTTTTGATTGTTGGTGGTGGCGTTTTAGCTGATACGGCTGGGCTAGCTTGCGCTTTGTATCATCGCAACACACCTTATGTCATGCTGTCTACATCTATTGTCGCTGGTATTGATGCAGGTCCTTCCCCTCGCACCTGTTGTGATGGCTTTGGCTACAAAAATCTCTTTGGTGCTTACCATCCACCAATCCTTTCCATTACCGATCGCTTCTTCTTCAAAACCCTCCGAGAAGGATGGTTGCGTCACGGTATTATCGAAATTGTTAAGATGGCTGTAACCAAGGACGCACAGCTATTTGAATATTTAGAACAGGCTGGAGCAGATTTAATCAAAACTCGCTTTGCCACGATTGATTGTCAGCCAGAAGATCAAATCAACGATCTTTCCCAAAAGATTTTGGGTGCTGCACTACGCAGCTATGTAGCAGCAGAATACGACAATATGTATGAGACTCACCAATGTCGTCCTCACGCTTATGGTCATACTTGGTCGCCTGGATTTGAAATAGAAGCAGGACTACTACACGGTCACGCTGTAGCAATAGGCATGGGCTTTGGAGCTTATATGAGCTATCGTCTCAACTGGATTAGCGAAGCACAGATGCACCGTATCATGAGCCTGATTAGTTCCTTTGGCTTGAGTTTGTGGCATGACATTATGCACAAAAAAGAAACTCTCTGGTCTTCTCAAGTCAAAATCGTGCAGAAACGCGGTGGCAATTTAGCGGCACCTCTACCTAAGGATGAAATCGGTCAGTGTGGCTATCTAAATGCTTTGTCTCAAGCAGAGCTATATCAAGCCATTGATGAGTATAAGAAAATCTGTGCTGACTATCCCCGTAAAGGACTGGGTATAGATCCGTTGTGCAGTGATGTTGGTTTAGAAGATCCTTCTACTGTCGCTCATGCACCAGCAGAACATTCTCACTCTTCTGCTACTCTATCTGCAGTTTAAATTACTCAATAACTAGGTACAAGCTACAGACTACAAGCCCTCAGCCAATCAAAGGTAAACCCAGATTGCTTGAGGGCTAAAACTACATAATTCAACTGATTGTCTTTGTAGCTAGTAGCTACTATGTAAAACAATAATCTACTCGATTTTATGCTAGAAGTATTTGATATTGTCATTCCTCTCTACCAAATACGCTGGAATACGCGGGCGGTTTTAGAAGGTTTGACCACTCACTACAAACCACGGGCAATTCACGTGATTGCTCCTGGCATACAAGCGCGATCGCTTGCAGAAATGTCTGAAGAATGGGACGTTGCACCTTTATATACTCATGAAGAAGAAGTTTTCTTTCAATCGGTAGGTCTGACCAAAGAGCGCATATGTGCAGAAATTGATTTAGGGCAGTCTCTCTATACTCCTGGCTGGTTTTATCAGCAGCTGCTCAAGCTAGGAGCATTTGAGGGTATTGAGAACCTAAGTCAATGGTATGTGGTCTGGGATAGCGATCTACTTCCCGTCGATACCTGGGAACTGATCAAGCAAGATCAAGCAAGTATTCGACACAGTTTTGCTTTGTTGCAGCACAATGCCTACGGCAATCCTACGATTGTGGGTAAGTGGGAAACTTGGATTAAAACAGTTTTGGGCGTCGATGCCTTGAGCGATGTTGAGGGCACTTTTATCCCCCATCACATGTGGTTCAAACAAGAACATTTAAAATCATTCGCTCGCCAGATCGAAAAATACTATAGTTCAGACGAACACTGGCTTCTGTTGATGATGCGCTCGGCTAACGAATTTGATACGTTTAGCGAATACTGGTCGTATGTTTCTTGGGTAGCTCAACAAGCACCAGAAGACATTTCTTTTTATCCTTATCAAGAACATGGCGAAACTGCCGAAAGGTTTTTTGATGATGGTACAGGTTTGTTCTCGGCAGCTCTCAGACGCTACCAGCGATCGCAGAATGATATAGATCTGGTTCCTTCTTATGCAGAGATAATGTCTTTTATTAAGGCTGAATATGGTGAGGATAACTTACCTTCTTCTTTGTCATTTGAAAGCAGTCCCCGACATCTAAAAAAAGACGAGGAGAATATGCACATTGAAGAAAAGCGATCGCGCTGGAATCCTCGAAATATTGAGGAAGTACAGTCAGATGTAGCTTAATTATTTGGATATTGCCAACTAATTGTTTGTTGTTTATGTCTGATAACGCTCCATCACATATTTTTCTGCCGTAGCGCGATCGCCTATCTTTCCGTCTAGTGTTGCGGCTAAAACATCATCTAATATTTCTTTGTAGAGTTTACCTGGTTTGAAACCCATTGTTTTCAAATCGTTGCCATTGAGCGGTGATTTTACCTGAGATAGTTTGGTGATATATTGCCACACCAAATGACGGATCTTTTTGTCACTTCGGGCAGCAAATAAAATTAGCCCAGGAGTTTTGTAGGATTGTAATAATTGATAAATTTGGCTTGGGCGATCGCATTGTAATAGTTGAGAGGCAATTTTACTTTCTAATATTTTTAATTCTTTTAGTCTTTGTAGACTGTCTTTGGGTAATTGCAGGTTTTGAGCTACTTTTAGGCGATCGCCTGGTTCTAGATGAGCGATAATAGTCTCTAGCCTGACTAGCCAAGGCTGAACGTTAGGGAGATCGATGTAATATAGCCAGCGGGAAACACAGGCTACCTGCCATTTTAAAGTAGGAGTATAAACTAGGTCTTGGTGCAAGCAGCTAAGGGCGTTTAGTTTGGCTAATAACTTGAGAGCGGGTTTCCAATAGTCAGCCTGGAGAATATATTTCAATTCGGCTCGCAGTCTAGTAGTGAGGGCGGGAGAAGGGCGATCGCCAATTCTCAATTCTTGATAAACGCCGCTTTTAATTGCGTAATTAATATATTCTTCTGTTTGAGGTTCAATAGTAAAGCCCAGACGCACGGCAAATCTTACCGCCCGAAAAATGCGTGTCGGATCTTCGATAAAGCTATTGGGATGAAGTACTCGAATTTGCTTGGCTTCAAGATCGATTAAACCACCAAAAAAGTCTAGTAAATCTCCTTTACGGGAGAATTCACCCCGTTTGGGAGGAGTAAGACGTACTGCCAAAGCATTGACCGTAAAATCCCGACGATACAAGTCTTGACGGATGGAACTGGCTTCTACCTGAGGATTGGCAGTGGGATAGGGATAAAATTCTGTCCTTGCCGTAGCAATATCGATTAAGAGATTACCGAAAATAGGATCTTTGTGCCACGATAAAGCCGCAGTTTGAAATTCACCGTGGATTGAAAGACTGACATCGGGATACATTTGTTGAATCACGGCAGCTAATTCAACTCCCGCACGGTCGTCGGCGGAGCGATGAAAACCGTCTACGACTAAATCTATGTCTTGCAATAATAAGGGTTCGCTTTCGTCGGTTAGCAAAACATCTCTTACGCCACCGCCAACTAAATAAAGATTCCAACCTTTTGCATGGGCAGCATCGGTTACCTTCTGCAGTAATGCCCAAATAGTTGGTTCTAAGCGATTTTGTAAGGTGGGTAGTAAATGGGTGGTTAGATTAGTTCGACGGGAAGAGTTAATCAGATCGCCATTTTCATCATGCAGCTGCCGCAAAACATCAGTGCGAGTTACAATGCCCACTAATTCTTCTGACTCGATGACGGGTAGCCTGCCCACGTCATAAGTGACCATTAATGATTGTATTTTGGGTAGAGTTGTGTGAGGAGTAATGGTTTTGAGATTGCGGCTCATATAGCCTTTGACTGGAGAATGTTTAAAACCATGATGCAAAGCCAAATCTAAGTCTCGGCGAGAAATAATTCCGACTAAATTATCGTTTTCGTCTACTACCGACACCCCTGAGTGACCGTAGCGAAACAGAACTCTTTGTGCCTGTTCTATAGTAGTATCAGGGCGAATTGTTCTGACAGGCGAAGACATCAGATCTCTAGCAGTAGGAGGATGGGGAATTTGTGCGGTCAATCGATCAACTAATTCAGAAAATATCTCCTCTACATTTTCGGTTTGAACCGACATTGATGCGGCTTGAGGATGTCCGCCGCCGCCAAAAGGTCTAAAAAGCTGGTTGAGATTAGTTTCTGCTAAACGCGATCGCCCGATTACAACTAGCTTTTTGCTTTGACTTTTTTGATACTGATGACCTACGAGCAAAGCATCACTTTCAGTCAGCTCGATTAATCTAGCGGTGAGGCTAGACAAGCCATTAACAAATTTGTCGGTTTGCAACAATACAGATGCTACCGTGTATCCTTGAAACGTTGTTTTAGTGAGTTTGTCTAAAGCCTCTTTTAATAAATCTTGTAGTTGAGGCGATAATCCTGGTTCGACATATTCCGCGATCGTGGAAACGTTTGCCCCTTGTTCCATTAGCCAGGCGATCGCTTTAGCGTCGCGCGGAGTAGTTTGGTCGAAAGTCAAAGAACCCGTATCCACATGGACTCCTAATGCCATTGCCGTTGCTTCAAAGGTCGTTAAATCCACTCGGTTTTTTTGCAATAATTCGGCGATATAGGTAGTAATTGCGCCCACTGCCTCGGTATGGATTTTGGTGACAGGGATATCTGATTTTAGATCGATATGATGATCGTAAATTTCTATCTGCTTGACGTTGGGCAAGGTCAACCACTGTGCTGCTTTCCCCAAGCGATCGCTTTTTTGAGTATCGACTATGTATATGGTCGAGATTGCCTGACTATTGATACTGCGCATCTCAGTAAAGGCAAATTCATCTCGATAAAGTCTCAAAAAGTTTTTAACGGCAGGATGCGCTCCTCCAGTCAAGACAATTTTTGCTCCAGATTTGAGCCGAGATAAACCAATAGCCGAGCCTAGAGCATCAAAGTCTGCGGTTTGATGACACAAAATTATATCCATTCGTAAGTAATGAGTAATGAGTAATAAGTAATGAGTAATAACTCAATCAAGATTTGTTTGGATAACTGCAGCTGGGATGAGGTAAGGGTGATGAATTGGAAGTTGCTGCTAATGGTTTTGCCGTCAATACCATTTGTCCCTGACTATCTTTAAACCATCCTCGAATCATTTCCACTTTTTTAACTTCAGACCTCTTTTTTTCCGCGACTGAGGCTTGTGTTTGAGCAGTTTCATCCTCAAAAAAGCGAAAATCCGACCAGCCATCACTGGTATTTAAATCGCGATCGGGAGAAAATGCGATACCTCCTTTGCCGATAATATAGTATTCACTAGCCAAGCTGACTTTGCACACGTCGCTACTCAATAAATTTTGAGTCGTAATTGCTTTAAAAAAATTGGTATTTTCAAAATTAGAATCTTTAAGCTCGGGAAAATTAAAATTTACCATCCCATCTAAGCCAAATTCCGAACTCGCATCAATATCGTTAGTCTGATTTGGTGGTTTTGATGCGCCTCTGGTAATACCAAAAATTCCTTCTCCTGTAATGGTTATATTCCCTCCATCGCCATTAACCGCAGTTGCTAAGATATCGCTATTCTCGTTGGGTTCGGCGACTAAAAAATTTACTGTAATATCCAAGTTTCCACCATTAGCATCCCCCAAAGCTAGAGCTGAAATCGAACTATTTTCTGCCAAAGTCAAATTCTCTAGGATATTCAAACTAATGTTTCCCCCTTCAAATGCGGCTGCATTCTCCGCTGTTATGCGGGCATTATTGCTCAAGGAGACAGAATTGGCATTTACTTGCAGGTTGCCAGGAGAACCCGTGCTAGTTCCCTGTATATTTAAGATGCCGCGATCGCTTATTGTCAAGATATCTGTATCGATTAAAATATCCCCTCCCATACTTTCATTATTAGTCTGAGAAGAGATCGCGCTTGACTTGCGGTCGCTACCCGAAAAGCCTGATATTTCGGTTATTTCGCTATCGATCGCGATGTTGCCTGCATTGCCTCCATTCACAATAGAGGTGGTAGATACGACTATTCCTCCTGCTAAAAGTGACAGTCGCCCCGTTTCAATCTCAATATTTCCCGCATTTCCTTGAGAAAAAGTATTGGTAGTAATGACACTGCCGACGCTGTTGCTTCTGGGAGAAGTACCAATAAGCTCGACTGATTCTCGTGCATTTATGGAAATATCTCCTGCATCTCCAGTACCAAAGGGACTTGTCCCGATGCCCGATCCGTCTTCAACACGAAGACGATTAGCAATAATGTTAATATCTCCACCAGAACCCTCAGCAACGGGAGAATTAGTAAATCCACTAGCCTGATTGAATTCAATCGACTCATCTAGAGAAACAGAAGGAGTACCAGCTTGAATAATAGCTTCCGCATTTTCTCCTACCCCCAATAAAGGTCTGATACCCGCTAGGTTTATCGTCCCCGTAGCAAAAATAGATAAGTCTCCACTATTACTCGTAGTAGGTGAAAAAGATAACAACTCAATCGAGCCGCCGTCGATCACATTGAGATCGTGAGTAAAAATTTCGATATCGCTACTTTTACCAGAGCCAAAAATATTGCTGGCAATTTGACTGGCAAAAGGCAAAAAGATCTCGAATCTTGATAAAAGTAAATCCTCTTTGGTTCCAGTGCGATCGCTGCCATTAATCTCTAGGGTATCCGATGCTCGAATCTCGATCTTACCCCCATCGCGATCGCCAACAGTGTTAGATGTAATTGCCGAACCATTGAGAATTTGAATGTTTTCACCACTCAGATTAATGTCTCCGCCACCCATTCCGCTAGAATCAACCGAGGCTAAATTATCTAATTGAATATTGTCAAATTCTGCTACATTGTCATAGTTGAGATTCCATCCTTCGGTAGTAGATTCCAAACCAACATAACTATCTGCACCGACACTGCCTAGTTCGATGTTACCATCAGGTGCGGTAACTGCTCCCCCATCAAAAACAATATTGCGTCCCAATAGAGCCAGGGTTTGCGACTCTGTGGTGGTCAAGCCGATTTGACTTTGGTCTTGTCCAGTCGGGTCTAAAGGATTAGCTCGATTGATAATTTCTCCAGGATTGCTGCCAAGCTGCAAGCCTAGAGGGACGCTTACGGTTAATAAAGCTGACGTAGAATCGTCAGCAATGGCATTAAACTCAGAGCCATCTTCAAAAACCAGGCTTTCTGCCGTTGTCCCGATAAAAGAACCACCAATATTTAAACGAGCGTTTTCGCCAAAAATAATCCCGTTGGGATTGAGTAGAAATAGATTAGCTGAACCATTACTTCTAATCAAACCATTAATGTTAGAAACCGAAGAACCCGTAACGCGACTGATAATATTCTGAATTGACAGTCCATTGTTGAAGTAAACCGAACCGTTGTTGGGAACCGAAAATTCTGCAAAACTATGAAATAAATTACTGCCCCTTGTTTCTCCAGCATCGACGGTAAAATCGCGATTGTTGTCGCTGTTGACTTCTGTTGAGAGAGAGCCGTCTTCAACTACCTGAGCCTGAATTGAAGAGGTAACAAAAAGTACTGACAGTGAAGTGAGGAATAACAGTACTGGGTTCATAATTATGGTTGAGCTTTTCAAACGAACTCCGACACGCTAGGCAAATATCTATATTTATAATGGTACAGATATTCGAGCATTTATTCTGGTAGGTTATGACTTTAGCTTTAGCATTTAATCTCTGCATCTACTACGTTTCTATCTTTTGGTTGGGAATGATCGTGTTTCCCAATTGGCAAGTTACTAAAAAAGTCATCAATTCTTATATCCCGTTTGCACCTCTATGCGTTTTATATATCTATTTTTTATTGACTACTACCGATCCTGGTTCTTTGACGGGTGCATTTAATCCTCAGCTATCAGAATATGCCAAGCTGTTTGGTAAGGAAGAAGGAGCATTAGTCGTTACCATTCACTTTTTAGCAATGGATTTATTTATTGGCAGATGGATATATTTGCAGGGACAAACCAAGAAAATTTGGACAATTCATTCTTTAATTTTGTGTTTGTTTTTTGGTCCTGCGGGATTACTGGCTCATTTTATTACCGATTCTTGGTTTAGCGGAGATGATAATTCTGCGGATAAAGATCCAGAAACAGAAAAGCCAAAATCCATCTCCGAATCTGTAGATAGTTAAAATCTAGAAGTTATACCAATTCTCCAAATTATCGCTACAAATAGATAGCTTATTTCTCCTAATCCCCAATCCCCACCCTCGACAATAACCTTATGCTTGCGGTATCCCTTCGGGACAACGGGGGGAACCCCCGCAACGGTTTTGCACCACAAGGGCATAACATCTCGCAATCCCTAATCCCTAGCCTTGAAGTTATCTGTAGTCGTATTAAAGAGAAATGGTATTAAATCACTGGAACATAGGGACCAACAACATTATCTTTGGCGGCGATAATTCCCGCTGCAATACCTGCTGATGCTGCTGCATGACCCATCAAATTGCCTCCTGGATATACTTGACCTGGACGATTTTCAAATCCATCTTTTCCCTGTAAAGCGACCCAGTCTCCTGCTACGACTAGGTTAGAAATATAGGGTTCGGCAAAAAACGGTGCAGGGCGATCGCCTTGTCCGACCTGAAACCCTGTAAAGTTGAAGTAGCGTCCGATTTGTAAGCCACCTTTCTTAACTGGCTCGGCATCGGCAAGTCGGGATAAGCCATCGATGTCGCGCAATTCTTCTTTAATGGCATCCCAAAGTTCTTGGTCTGAAAGCTGTAGGATTAACTGCCATAATTCTTCATCGGAACAGTGGCTAACTTTGGCTTTTAGTTCGCTATATTTCCT
>JBCDCO010000016.1:0-39704 GCA_039181635.1 Cyanobacteria bacterium P01_G01_bin.19
AACGGTTTTGTTCTTCTCCAAGGCAAAAAAAGAAGCCTAAACCCAAACCGACTTATGACCCCAGACATCCTCATCGCTCTACGGCTCGCCTTCTTCACCAGCAAAAGCAGTACAAACGCTCACCTTAACAGGGGTAGAGCTTAAAGCTTAAGGCTTAGAGTGTATTGAAACAAGGAGAGCCACTAAACTACTCAGAATATAAGCAATTTTTTGGGCTAGAATGTCCCAGGCAATTATAATTGAACAGGCTCGTCAGAGTGGCAATTCTCGCAAGATAGCACTACTTTTCATTATGGTTTTAGAAAACGTTCAAGTTTATGACGAAGATCTCGATACAGCAACTTTGGCTCGCTACATGGCTGCTGACGAGATTGCTATCGACACCGAAACAATGGGTTTAGTTTTGGGACGCGATCGCCTTTGCTTAGTGCAGCTATGCGATCCGCAAGGATATGTAACCGCTATTCGGATCGCCAAGGGACAGACTCAAGCTCCAAATCTGCAAAAGTTACTTACTTCTTGGGATATTACCAAAGTCTTTCACTACGCGCGTTTTGATGCGGCACAGTTTAGCGTTACCTTTGGTGTAGAGACTGCACCTATTTTTTGCACGAAGATAGCTAGTAAACTAGCTCGTACCTACACTTCTAGTCATGGTCTTAAAAGTCTAGTAGCAGAATTAAGCGGGGTAGAATTAGATAAGAAAGCTCAGAGTTCTGATTGGGGAGATGCAGAGAATCTTTCGGGAGAACAGTATAACTATGCCGCCAATGATGTTCGTTATTTATTGGATATTAAGAGCAAACTATCACACATGCTCAAAAGAGAAGATCGATATCAGCTGGCTCAACGCTGCTTCCAGGCTATTCCCGTCTTTGTCGCTCTAGATATTCTGCAATATCAAAATATATTCGATCATAGATAACTCCGAACAAGCAAATTAGCTTGTTAAAGGTCAAGGGAAAAAAATAGCAGCAATTAGTTCTCAATCTATCATCAAAAGAACTACAGGTTTCCGCCAAAATAGTGCATCATCTCAATAAGAGAACTGGAATATGACTGCTGCGAAGCATTTGAGCTGTAGTACTACCAATTACCAAATGGCGAATTCGGCTATGTCCGTAAGCTCCCATCAGCAATAAGTTGATATCTTGATCGACAACATAGTTAGAAATAGCTTTTTCCGAATGACCTTCAATTACAGAACAAACTGGTTCATATCCAGCCTGTTGCAGTTGCTGCTGTGCCGATTCTACATGTGCGATTGCCTTTGGTTCTGTTGTGCTTTTTGCAACGGTGACAACGTGTATTGCCAAACCCTCAAAAATAGCAGAATCTGTAATAAACTGCAGAATTTTTTGGCTACTCGAACTACCGTCATATGCTACTAATATTCGTTCGATTGGTTTGAACTGACGAGAAGTTACCAAGCATGGTTTATGGCTACTACGAACGATTCTTTCTAGATTCGCTCCTAAATGTCCCGAAGCAAACTCGGCAGCCTCGCCCCGCTTTCCCAACACAATCAGATCGCAACTGTCCTCAAATTTTGACAGACAATCCACCAAAAAACCCGTTTCGTGAATTAGGTCGATTTGTTCTACCCCTTCTGCGTTAAGAGTTTGAACTGCCTGTTGCAAAATCAACTTTGTCCGTTGATGATTGATTTTAGCTTTTTCATGTTCCAATTCCACCAGGCGATCGAGCAAATTCTCTGAAGCGTCGATACCAATACTACCACTCAAGTTGTGTTTAGAAGTTGCTTGCTGAGCGCGAATATCAGTCACGCAAAGAACGTCTACTGCTTCGGCGTTAGTTCGATTAGCAAACCACGCGCCATAACGATAAATATTTTCTGCAAAAGCCGAGCCGTCACTACAAAGTAAAATTTTTTTCATGGTTAAAATTCATAGTTAAAAATTTAATTTTCAATAACTGCAGATTCTTTATTACTTGCCAATCGATTGAATAGAGTCGCGCTAGCTTTATTTAACCCTACTACTTCTACTTCTGCGCCGTTACGACGAAATTTGCTGACTACTTTATCAACTGTTTCCACTGCTCCTTGATCCCAAAGGTGCGCCTCTGTTAGATCGATAGTGACGCGGTCGACTATTTCTCTAAAATTAAATGATCGCAAAAACTCTTCTTTGGATAGAAAGAAAATTTGACCTGCTACTTTATAAATACGATGAGTTTCATCCTCAGTCAAAATATTGTCTACAAATACTAGTTGGGCGATCTTACGGGAGAAAAATACCGTACTCATGACAATTCCTGTCGCCACACCTAAGGCGAAGTTGCGAGTAAAAATAATCACGAACATGGTAGTTAGCATTACCGCCGTTTCGGTGCGAGGAATGCGAGACATATTTTTAAAAGACGACCAGCTAAATGTACCGATTGAAACCATAATCATGACAGCAACCAAAGCCGCCATCGGCATTTCTTTAACCCAATCTTGCAGCACCAAAATGGCGAATAGCAGAAAAACTCCTGCCGAAAGAGTTGATAGCCTTCCTCTTCCTCCCGACTGGACGTTGATTACCGATTGTCCAATCATGCCACAACCTGCCATGCCACCAAAAAAAGCCGTAACTATGTTGGCAACACCTTGCCCCTTGGCTTCTTGATTTTTATCGCTAGGAGTATCCGTCAGATCGTCTACTAATGCAGCAGTCAGAAAGGAAGCCAATAAGCCGACGATCGCCATTGTCAGAGAATAGGGAAAAATAATCTGTAAAGTTTCCAGATTAAACGGCACCTGCGGTAGAGCAAACGCAGGAAGAGCGACAGGCAATTCTCCCATGTCTCCTACGGTTGGTACTTCTAGCTTGAGAGCGATCGCCGCTATGGTCATGACTGCCAAAGCTACCAAGGGAGAAGGAACAGCCTGAGTAAAACGAGGCAAAATATAAATAATTGCCAGGGATAGCAGGGTGAGAATATATACCGTGACGGGGACATTGGTTAGTTGAGGTAGTTGAGCTAAGAAGATCAGTACTGCCAAGGCATTGATATAACCAATCATGACTGCTCTGGGTACGTATTTCATTTGACGACCTAATTTTAGAATGCCAAATATTACCTGTATGATGCCTGTCAAAAAAGTAGCAGCCAAAAGATACTGCAAACCATGCTCTTTGACCAAATCGATCATCAGTAACGCCATTGCCCCTGTCGCCGCCGAAATTGAGCCTGGTCTGCCTCCCAAAAAAGCCGTCAAAACGGCAATAATAAATGAAGTGTACAGCCCCACTTTGGGATCGACTCCAGCAATAATCGAAAAAGCGATCGCCTCGGGAATTAGTGCCAGTCCCACTACTGCACCTGCCAAAAGGTCTTGTTTGGTATTAAAAAACCACTGCCTTTTAAGAGTATTTAAGTTCAATATATCCTCCGTCGGGTTCAAGATAGTATCATATAATACTTATCTGTCGGTTACTAGAGTCTCAATCTCGTCCGAACTGGAGTAGTTAATCCTGCCAAATCAAATTCCTAGTTGTTCTGCTTGCCAAATTTTAGCCAATTCTTCTGGTAAAGATAAGGGTTGATAGCCTAAGGAAAAAGCTTTGCTGCTATCCAAGGAAGTATCGGGCGATCGCTTTGCTGCCATTGGTACGTCTGCTTGCTTGCCTGGCTTGATTAGTTCTGAAGGTAGATGCCAAACATCTGCCAACAAAAGTCCGAGATCGTAACGAGAGATCCGCTTTTTCCCGCCCAAATGCAAAATTCCTGTAATCTTTTGTTCTACTGCCAGCAGTAAACCCGCTGCTGCCGTACTACCGCTAGCAGGAGTACGAAATTCATCGACAAACAGGTTGACCTCTTTTCCTGCTTTGAGATTGTCGATTGTTCCTTGAATAACACTAGCCGAAGCGGGAGAAGGAATCCCAAACATCAAAGGCATGCGGCATAAAGCGATCGCCTCGGTTATTTCGCTCATTTTTATTTCGGCTAATACTTTTTGTTCGCCATAGGTGCAAACAGGGGAAACAGCATCCGTTTCGGTATAAAAAGAACCTTCGCCGTCAAAAACCAAGTCTGTAGAGGTAAAGGCACAGTGAACACCATATTCGCGACACAGACGGGCAATATTCATCGATGCCAGCACGTTAATCCCATAAGACTCTTCGGGATTGAGCTGGCAAAAATTAGGACTAGAAGCCGCTGCTGTGTGAATCATCGCATCGGGTTGGATTGTTTTAAATAGTTCGGCGATCGCCTTAAAATCTCTCAGGTCAACTTTGAATATTTTGGCATGGGGAATTGCAACTTTTTGGCTGAAGTAAGTTCCATAAACTTGCCAGCGATCGGCAGCAGCACGACACAAATTCCAGCCTAAAAAACCGCTTGCTCCTGTTATGAGTAATTTTTTCATCCGTTTTTTCTCAATGCTATAGGATTGATGCTCTATAAAACAACAGAGGTTATAACAGAGATGATGGTAAGACAACAATATGAAGGATTATATTGACTTCCCTCAAAGTCGCCATTAATTATCTTGCAATTTTAGGAAATAACAATAATGGATCGTAATTACTCAATAATTATTCAATGGTCGCAAAAAGACAATTGCTTTGTTGCTAGTCTTCCAGAGTGGAACAACCAAAACACTCATGGAGAATCCTACGAACACGCTCTAGATAATGCTCAACAAGTCCTCTCTTCCCTAATCGAATCTGTCGCATCTCAAGGACAACCCTTGCCAGAAGCGAGCACGTTTAATGTTTCCAGTACTGTTTCTTCTGTCGTTCAATAGTTTGAAATCTCAACTTTAGACTATGGGTTTCGAGAGCATTCCCGTACAGTAAGACGGCGTTGATCATCATGTAATGTTTTACAAAAGATTACTGCTCGTAGCTTTAAGCCATAAGCACAGCGCTTACGCGCAGATCGTCGTCTTCGACGACTGGGACGCGAATGCGTCCGTAGCTTTAAGCTTTTTAAATTCAGGCTTACTTATTTAGAGATAGAAAATGCACCAATAGCATTACGTATTCACCAACGTACAGCAAGGCAAAAGTAATAGACCTGTCTATGGTTAAAACAGGTCTATCATAAAGATTGAAATAAATTTAATTTATTACCTTATCGCTGGCTGGAAGTTCTAGCCCACCGTACCTTCTAATTTTAGACTGAGTAACTTATCAGCTTCGGCGGCAAATTCCATCGGCAGTTCGTTCAGTACGTCTTTACAGAAACCACTTACTAGCATAGAGACTGCATCTTCTTCGGAAATACCCCGTTGAGCAAAATAGAATAATTGTTCTTCGCCAATTTTAGCAGTTGACGCTTCATGCTCTAATTTTGCCGTGTTGTTGTCTACCTGAATGTAAGGGAATGTATTTGCTTCGGCATTATCACCAATTAGCATTGAGTCGCATTGAGAATAGTTACGCGCCCCCGCAGCTTTGTTACCTATTTTCACCAAACCGCGATAGCTACCTTTAGAGTCTCCTGCGGAGATACCTTTGGAAATAATTGTACTGCGGGTGTTTTTGCCCACGTGTATCATTTTGGTGCCTGTATCTGCCTGTTGCTTGTTGTTGGTTAAAGCAATGGAGTAAAACTCACCCACAGAATTGTCTCCGACTAAAACGCAGCTAGGATATTTCCACGTGATAGCCGAACCTGTCTCTACCTGCGTCCAGGAAATTTTAGAATTTACTCCCTTACACAAACCGCGTTTGGTGACAAAGTTGTAAATTCCGCCTTTACCTTCTTCATCACCAGCAAACCAGTTTTGGACGGTGGAATATTTAATATCGGCATTATCTAGCGCTACCAATTCGACTACTGCTGCATGAAGTTGGTTGGTATCGAACATTGGTGCGGTACAGCCTTCTAAATAACTAACAGAAGCTCCTTCTTCTGCCACGATTAAAGTACGCTCGAACTGTCCTGTATCTCCATCATTGATGCGGAAATAAGTCGAAAGCTCCATCGGACAGGTAACGCCTTTAGGAATAAAAACAAACGACCCATCACTAAACACAGCCGAGTTTAAGGCGGCAAAATAATTATCTGCGGTGGGAATAACCGTTCCCAAATATTTCTGAACTAATTCGGGATGTTCCTGTAAAGCCTCGGAAAAAGAGCAAAAGATTACTCCATCTTCTGCTAGCTTCTCTTTAAAGGTAGTTCCAATGGAGACGCTGTCAAAAATAGCGTCTACAGCAACATTCACATTGCCGAGTCTTTTTTGTTCGGAAAGGGGAATGCCTAATTTATCAAAAGTTTCGAGTAAAGCAGGGTCGAGCTTGTCTAAGCTATCTACTTTTTCTTTCTTTTTAGGCGCAGAATAATAGACAATATCCTGATAATCAATGGGAGGATATTCTACGTGAGGCCAGATTGGTTCGTCCATTTTAAGCCACTGACGATAAGCCTTGAGACGAAACTCTAGCATAAACTCTGGTTCGTTTTTTTTAGCCGAAATCAAGCGAATTACATCTTCACTCAAACCACGAGGGATTTTGTCAGCTTCAATATCAGTAACAAAACCATATTTGTAAGGTTGATTGACTAAAGTTTTGACGTTGGCACTCATAGTAGGGAATTAAATAGACGTTATCTTCAGTAATTTGGGAAATTTTGTAGAGCAGTTCCGAAGTTGTCAGTCGATGCTGCTGCAAAATTAAACTAAAATACGGTAGCGACGAATAGTAATTTTCGTCATACTAAAACAACGAATTTGTTGTTTTAATCTATTGTAAGTTACATTAGCAACCAAAGGGTTGTTTTAGTCAATTTTTTTTTGGTATTGTTTGTTTATTAGCCCCAAATATATTTCTTAAGACGATGGCAGCCACTGGTTTACCGTCTACTAAACAAAATATTCTGCAAGATTTGCTCAAACAAGGTCAAGCCACGGCAAAACAGCTAGCGCAAAACCAGCGGATCAGCGCGCAGGCAGTTCGTCGTCATCTTAATGAGTTGGAAGCGGAAGGATTGATTATTTATCAGTCGGTACAGCGAAAAATGGGTAGACCCCAACATTTATACCAGTTGAGCGATCGCGGGCGAGATCGTCTCAGTCCTCAAAAATATAGCGAATTTGCCGTCTCTTTTTTGGATACCTTGGCTGAAACTGTGGGAGAAGAGCAGGTAAGCAAAGTATTGGAAAAGCAATGGCAGCGCAAAGCAGCAGAATACCGCGATCGCCTGGGAAATGGTTCTTTAAAACAGCGTATTGCTAAGTTGGTTCAGTTAAGAAAAGATGAGGGGTATATGGCTGAGCTACATCAACCAGAAGATCGGCAAGAGTATGTTTTAGTAGAGCATAACTGCGCTATTTCTGAGGTTGCAGAGTCTTATCCCAGTATTTGCGGTCACGAGCTAGAAATGTTCTCGGCGGTTCTACCAGACTGTATTGTCGAGCGCACCCACTGGATCAACGACGGCGAACATCGATGCGGTTACTCTATTACTAATAAAGAGGCGGAAACATAAAAAGTTGAAATCGAATTGTAGTGTTTGAGATGCTATTTAATCATTGACCGAACATTATTGGAGTCTGGTCAGTCAATCTTATGACAACCAATTTTCTACTTTTAAATTGGGAACGCGAGAAAATTCACGAATATTTGCAGTAACTACAGTTAAATTCAGAGACAAAGCATGAGCAGCGATTAACAGATCGTTCCCGCCAATAGGTGTTCCTTGTATTTTTAAACTATGACGAATTTCAGCATAGCAATCGTCAGCAGGAGGAGTAAAAGGCAAAATATCAATGGCATCTAAAACTAGTTTCAGTTTTTTTGTCAGTCTAGGGGAATTCTTATTTCTGACTCCATATCTTAATTCAGCAGCAACAATAATGCTGGTACAAATTTTTGATTCGCCAATTTTTTGAATCTTATAAAAAATAAGACCTTGTGGATTTCTTATAAGTTCTGAAATTACATTGGTATCAAGCAAATAAAGATAACTCATCGCTAAATTTCGATCTCATCCAAAGACAATAAGTCTTCATCACCAACATTAATATCCTCCTCACTGTCTTCTAAAGTTGCTAGAACTTCAAGCAAGGATCTTTTCTTCAATGGTTCAATGATTAATTTTTCTCCTTCTTGGCGAACGATAACCTCTGTTGCAGACAGAGCTATTTCCTCTGGGATAGATAGAGTTTGAGTATTTCCATGTTGAATGAGTTTGACATGATATTCTGCGCTCATGATAATTTTCTTGAATCTAATTTGTGGGACATATGTCCTTGAAGGAGAATAAAATCCTCGAATAGGGAAACTATGCGCCTTACTTTGGGTCTTTAAGCAACACTAGCTATGGTAATTAGCTCTTGAATAGTTTCTACGCCAAGATAATCGATTATTTCAGCAATATTTTCTTCGGTAACCGTTCTTTGCGAAAGGATTCCCGAACGCCAGTACTGTACATTATCCCACGTGTCTTTATCTAATGAATCTGCGTTGATTTCGACATATCTTTGAACCTCACGAGCTAAGGCAAATGCCAAATTAGAGCTATCTTTATTTTCTGAGTCGGGGTCGTAGTAGTGGTTGTCCACGATTGAATTGATTTATGAACTTAACAGCCAATTTTGTATATTTTATCGCTTATCGTTTGCTGTCAATCGATCGGCAAGGGCATATTACTCAACTTTGCGCTCAAGTTTTGAAGCTGTCTGAGCTTTTCATTTGCTTGACCCGCAGCTAAAATTTCCTCTGCTAGCCTGAGACCATCATCCAGAGTTTTGGCTGAGTTAAAACGCCAGAGATAAAAGCCACCATTCCAAATTGCAGCAGGGAAAAGCTGACTGTTTTTCCCCTCGATTACCTCTTTGGTCAGAGAGACAACTTGAGTTTTGGATTCTAAAGCAACATCCGAACCATTTAGATCGTAGTCGTGAGGATCAAGCAGCAGACGTTCGATTTCGTATCCCGAATCATTCGTAGCGATAATTCCTACGCGACTGCGGGCAAGGTCGCAGCTACCCTCCAAACCTTTGACTAAAGTGAAATTACGAGTATCTCTAATTTTAAATGTGGCTCGAAAACGCTCTTCGGTAGGGGGATGAACAAATCCTGCTACTAGGCTGACATCTCCGACAATGGGCAGCCAGGCTAGTTCTGCCGTGGCAAAAGGCGGACGTTTGCCAATCTGTTCGCGGAAAGGAACAAAATTATGGGCGGCAACAAAGTGTTGGGGAAGATATAAAAAGCCGACCGAGCTTTGGTCGAACATTGCTTGAGCTCGATCAAGACTAAATTTGTCAAAGTCTACTCCCAATCCTTGCCAAATTTCAATCAAAGGAAGACCATATTTGGTAGGCATACAGTCTCCACCATGCATCAATACAGGTATACCCACAGTAGCTAAAATGAGCGCGGTAATGACGGTAACGGGAACCGTACGGGAGCGTCCGTCATAAGGATTGCCCAACACCACGGGTTGGCGTTCGTGCTGTGGGCAAATGCTAAATCTCTGGCTTAGTTCTTCAAAAACATCGAGAATGCCAGCTAACTCATCAGGAGTAGGTCGTTTAATACGATGGGCGATCGCAAAGGCTCCAATTTGAGCGGGAGTTGCCTCCTGAAGCAGCATAATTCTAGTAGCAGTTGCTGCTTCGGCACGAGTTAGACTTTTACTAGTATGAGTACCGCTGCCAACTCTCTTTAATAGTTCTCGAAACTCGTTACTCATGATTAGCCTCTGCTTCTGCTTGGTTTGGGTAAGTCAATTTATAGCTTTAAGTCGGGTTATTTTTTAGGAGATAGTCTGAGATACGGCACGCTTGAGCAGTCGAGCGGATGGTAATTCAGATTGACCCAGTTCTTTAACCAGTTTGTAGAAGTGAGCTATAGGAGGAATCATTAGGCGATCCCTAGTTGTGACCATGACTACCTGTCTCGTAAGCACATTGTCTAATTCGTTTAATTCTTCTGGCTGAGACACATTGTTGGTTGATGAAGGTTGAGCGATCGAGCGAATCGCTAGAGTAGGATCGTTATAAGAATCAATCAGAGCCTTGTGCGGTAGTAGGGCAATCATTTCTCCCTGTCGAATTACTCCCCTAAAAGCATCTAAAGTGTTTAACTCCATGGCTGTTTTAATCTGCACGTTTTGATTTTCGAACCAGTCTTGTACCAATCTTTGCATGCCATAACCATCTTTAAACACGATTTGAGGATACTTGATTAGCTGCGACAGAGTAACCTTCTCAAACTTACTTAGAGGATGGTTAGCAGCCATTAAAACATCCACTTGTTCCTCATATAAAACCGTTAGCTCTACCTCTGCCGATGCGGTTAAAAACCTGTTGTTCATCACGATCGCAATATCGATCAAGCCATCTCGCAAAACTTTTAAAGCGCGATCGCTACCTAAAGCAGTGACTCTTAGCTGTACGTTGGGATAGTCCAGGCAGAACTGCTGTAAAATCGGCGGTATATAGTGAGCGCAAACAGAGTGTATCGCCGCAACGCAAAGTTCAGGCTGTTTGCCCAAAATAAGATCCGCACATTCCTTGCTGGCTTTTTCCCACTCCTGACATATTTTTTGAGCCCGAGGCAGTAGTTTTTCTCCTCCCACCGTCAATTTTGTGTGAGTGCTGCGGTGAAATAGCGGTAAACCTAAATCTTGTTCGAGTGACTGTATCTGACGGCTGATAGTGGACTGTGTAACCCCACACTTTTTAGCTGCCTGTCCAAAGTTTCCTGTCTCTGTAATGGCTATAAAAGCTTGTAATTGCTCGATCCGCATAGACTTCCCATGTTAAGCAAGCCATCTTGTTATTTTGCTTGCCAATCCTAACGAACATAGCCGATTTACAGGACTATCTTTGGTATAAAGAGATACATTATTTCTTACCTGTTTATTGTCGCTAGGTTTAGGAAAATATTTCTACAATGGACGGGGAAAAGTAGGCAAATCTACCGCAGCTAAAGATTGTGGCTTAACTTTGACCGAAGCGGGGGGCTTGCCTTTGGTTTTCTTGGAGCTGGCTGCCTTTTGTCGCTCGGCTTCGGATGCCGACCAGGTAGCTATTTGCGCTGTGGTTTTAATGGTGTTGGTAGGCGTAGCTTGCTTGAATTCTATAGTTTTAGATTTACTTTTTGGCAGAGTCGTTTTTGTTTCTGACGCAGCAGGAGCAGACCAGGGTTTAATAGTCTTTTGATAGGAAGTTTTGCGTTGAATAATTGCAGGCTCTTTCGACTTAATGGGTATGGCAGGGGGAATTGGCTGTTCTTTATAACGCTGCAGCTCTACCTTATACTGCAATGCAGTACGCTGCTGTTGGTTGAGCTTATCCTGCAAATCTCTAATTTCTTTGTTTTTAAGATTTAACTCGTATGCTTGATGGTTGGAGTTTTCTTGTAGCAACGCACAGTCTCTTTCTAGCTGGGCGAACTTTTGTTGCGATAGCTGATGCCGCTGGGATAAATCGGCGATCGCGGCTTCTTTCTGCTCGATTATTGTCAAGAAATCAGCTTTGCGGCGGTCAAATAACTCTATTTCTTCGCGATATTTTCGGATATCTTTTTCTTGTTGAGCGATTAGAATATCGCTACTTCTAGACGCTTCTATCTGTTTGGTAAATTTATTATCGATATCTGCCAGATCTTGTTCGAGCCGAAATACTTTTTTTAATAATTTGCGATTGTATTCCCTCAACTTGTGAGCCACTTTTTGCCAGTTCATTGCTTGTTCTTCTGCGGATGCAGCTTCACCAGTCGCTTCTGAAGCAGAATTACTGTTGCGGATATTTAAAGCGTTTTCTGTTGCCAACTGTTCTTCTCTGCCTGCTGAATTTTGGCTAGTTGATTGAGGCGATTCAAGCTCGAACCCAGGGTTGCAAGAATTGGCGTTGTTGATGGCTTCAGTCATGATATTTAAATTTAGTTCGGATAGAACAGTGGGCAACAAAATAGTCAACTGTTTGAGTAATTTCCCTGAATAGCTACTTATGTTCCTTAGACAAAGCTAACTACTCTAATTTTTTCTGATTTTATGTTTCAGTATAAAGACAAAATAAAATGATTTTTTTAATCTTATACTGATTTTTATATTTGACTAGATATAGCTTATACTTTGCCTTCAAAAATGCCAAGTTTAATTTTTCTCAAACACACAGACTTTATAGTATTAGGGGCTTAAGCTGTTGTTTTCCTGGTAGGTTTATTGCATTTTGTTTTCAACTGCCGATTACTTTTCTTAACATTTCTTGGTGAATTAAAGAATTTTCGACCGTCGATTTAATCTGACTAGAATTTAAAGTCGATTTTACTTGAAATATTTCCAACCAAACCTCGACAATTTCATCTGATGTGAGCGGAAGACTATCTAGTTCGTATCCTGGCATGTTGGTTGCAGACATCAAATAAGATACCTTGGGATCGTAGCTTAGAGCAAAACAGCTACATCCCTCTGCTGCTGCCATAATCAAACTATGTAAACGCATGCCGATTGCCATTTTAACCTGCTTAAAAATTCCTTTTAATTCTTGAGGATCGGTAAGAGACAAAATAGATTTATCCTGCTCTAACCGATCAAAAACTGATTCGGCGATCGCTCGATCCCGAGTCGGTTGGAAAGGGATCAGCAATATGTGAGTGCTAGTCTGGGCTTGAAACTGCTGGATAGCTTCAATTAAGACGTTTAGTCTTTTGGTGGAGAGTAAAGGATGAGAACGCAAGTTTATTGCCACTATGGGTTGAGAAATATCCGATAGCTCTTTTGTGGGCTTGCTTGCCATTGCCCAGACAGGATCGGGAGCGACAACTGGATCGATGTTCCACTCCTGAAGTAGTCGAGCTGAAGCAGTATCTCTGACGCTGATTGCTTCACAACCGTATAGTACCTGTTTGGTTAGCCAGCGAGTCAAAGATTTATTTAAGGGACCAATACCCTGCGCCCAAGCGATGGTTTTTAAGCCTTGCTGCTGTGCCAGCGCCATTAATCCAGCGTAGTAAATTGGGCTGGCGATGCTAGTCGAATCTTGCATTAGACTACCCCCACCCCAAATAAATAGCTGAGATTGTTTAAGAGCATTAAGAACGGTAAAAGCAGATTTGCGATCGCAGCTAGGAACGCCATATTGTTTTTTGGTAGCTTGGGGATCGCCCGACAAAACAATTGGTGTAACTGATTCTGGCAACATTTGTAATAAAGAGACTAATAAAGCTTCATCTCCTGCATTACCCATGCCATAATAACCACACAATACTGCTTTAGTAGAACTCATTTGCTTTGCTAAGTTTAAGATATTGAGTTGAAGATAGCATTATTTTGCCAGGCGATTGTAGGAATGAGCAGCAGCTATTAGCTTGAGATATAGCGTTTCTCATAGTTATGAGGTACGAGTTAAACCCTGGTTTTTGTTAGTTGTCCCTAGAGGGATACCGCTACGCATATTAGTTGTTAGTTGGGTGTACCTCACGAGTTCGAGAATTACTATAAAAATTATTTCGGTGCTTTTATTATGAATAATCTTATTGTCGATCAAGAATTGGTTCGATATCAAGCAGAGCTAAATAGTCTTTTAATTCAGCTAGAAGAGTTTGCGAAAAATATTGATAGTCAGCAGTTGCAAACAACTATTAGCAATCTCAAAGCTAATATCAACGAGCCTTTCTTATTTGTGATTGTTGGCGAAGTTAAAGCGGGTAAAAGCAGCTTTATTAATGCTTTACTACAGGCAGATATCTGCAAAACTGCAGCCGATCCCTGTACGGATATGATTCAGCAAATAGTTTATGACGAAGAAAACAGCGAGCAGTCAATCAATCCCTATTTGCGTAAAATTGGTTTGCCCAACGAGATCCTAAAAACCCTCTCTGTTGTCGATACTCCTGGAACGAATACCGTGGTGGAAAATCACCAAGAAATTACTAAAGAATTTGTACCCAATAGCGACTTGATTTTCTTTGTTTTCTTTGCCAAAAATCCCTACACTCGCAGTGCTTGGGAACTACTAGATTATGTTAATAGCGAGTGGCGCAAAAAAGTGGTTTTTGTACTCCAACAGGCGGATCTAGCCAAGCCAGAGGAACTAGCTAAAAATCAAGAAAAGCTGGTGGAATTGGCAAGACAAAAAGGAATCGAATCGCCCATAGTGTTTGCTACTTCAGTCGAATATGAAGTAAATGGAGAGCCAGAACGCAGCGGTTTTGATGAAGTTAGAAACTATATCAAGCAGACTTTAGAAGAGGGAGGAACCAAAAAACTAAAGCTGCAGGGAGTAGCCGAAACCAGCGAACAGATTATCGAGCTATTGAATAAAGATCTGTTTGCCCTACAACAGCAGTTAAATACCGATCGCTCCGCTGTAAGTAAAATCAAAAGCAAGCTGCTACAAAATAAAAGACAGTCGGGATTCGAGCTAGAATCTTTAATCAATCGGCTACTGTCAAAATACGACACGATTACCGCGAGAGTAAAAGCCGAGTTTCGCGAACGGCTGTCATTATCAACTCTAGTAAAAGGTTCGTTTGCCGTTCTCTTTCGTACTAATAAATCCGCGCCAACTTGGATGGACGAACTGAAAGCAAGCTGCGAAAACGAACTCAAGTCTTCTTTGGGGGAAATATCTCAAGACGGTATCAAGCATTTTGTTGGTGGGATCAAGGAGCTGCTGCAAAGCTTAGTAGAATATTTGCACGATATCAAAGTCAATCAAATCAACACCAGCGCGATCGCCATCAACACCATTGAAAGCCGTCAAGAGATAGTCGAAGACGTACAGCAGAAAGTATCTACTCTACTAGAAGACAAAACCTTCTTATACTCAATCGAATCGGTTAATGCTAGTGTTGCTCCTCGACTGGTAGGAGGAGGAGCCGCTACCGTCGCAGGAACGGCGATCGCGACTTTAACAGAGATAGTCTTATTAGATATTATCGGTACGGCATTTGCTGGAGTAGGCATTATTTTTGCAGGGGGTACGCTGATTCTCAAAAAACGCAAAATCATCAAACAGTTTGAAGAAAAGCTAGATCGCGAAAAGGCTCGCTTTGAAAGCGAAATTACCGATAAGTTAAATTCAAAGCTCGATATTATTTATGAAGAAATAGAACGCAATTTCATCAATATCTACGACTATGTAGAAGCAGAGGAGCAAAAGGTTTTGCCCCTTGTCGAGCAGTTTGAAGATATCAGAAAATTCCAGCAGATTTTGCAATCTAAACTAACGTGAAGTCGGTTTTGGTTAAGAATATTTATTTGCTGAGATAGCTCTAAGCTTTAAGCCATAAGCTCTAAGCCATAAGCTTTTCAAAGATTTGTCAGACTACGCTTTCAATTATTTCTGCGAAACAGCCCGATCGACAACGCCATAGGGATCGCTATAGTCGGGATTGGTTATAAATTCCTCATCCGTCAGGCTATGCAAAAACTCAATTAAGTCCTCAGTTTCCGAATCGGTAATCTCAAAACCCTTGATAAAGCCGCTTTTATAGGGGTTCTGACTGCCAACTCCTGCCAATTCTCCTTCTGCGATCGTTCTTCCTCCAGCCTGATAGTGAGCGATCGCATCTCGCAAGGTTGCCACACTACCGTCGTGCATATAGGGTGCAGTCAAAGCAATATTTCTCAGGGTAGGTGCTTTAAAACGCCCCATATCTTTTGCTTCATGGGTAATCTCGTTAACCCCCGTATTAGGTAGGGGATAGCTCCCCTCGCCATCGATATTGTACAAACCAGTATTGTGGAAAGCGATCTCGACAAATGCCAAATTTTCGTGTTTGAGCGAATCGCTAAAATTAATACCACCATGACAGTGAAAACATTCTGCGCGTTCGCTATTAAATAACTTTTCACCTCTTTTAGCAGCGGCGGAAATGGCATTTTCCTCGCCCATATAGCGATAGCGATCGTAAGGAGACTTGAATGAAACTAGACTTCTTTGGAAGCTAGCCAATGCCTTAGTCATGTTTTTGATATTGACTGGCTGTTCTTCCTGGCTAAAAGCCGAGTCGAACATCTGTTTGTAGTTAGGATCTTGTCTCATCCAGGTAAGAATTTCTTCCTCTTTGCCTACCATTCCCATTTCTACAGGGTGCTCGCCAAAAATGGGAATCAAAGCCTGATTTTCCAAGTCAGTCATCAAAGGATTAGCCCAAGTAAAAACTGGGTTATAAGCCATATTTGCCAAACTCATCGAGTTGCGGGAATGCGCTTCATTAGTCGCACCAATGGCAACTGGTTTGCCGTCGGTAAAAGCTAAAGACTGCTTGTGACAAGAGGCACAGGTATGTTCTCCTGTGATAGACAGACGGGGTTCGTAGAATAAATATCTGCCCAACTCCACTTTTGCCGCAGTCATGGGATTATCTTCGGGAACTACTGGTTCTGGCGTCCATTCAGGTAGATTCCAATTGTATTCTGCCCCTGCTAAATTTTTATCTGCTGCCATCGCTTGGCTTAAACCAACAGACAGACAGACGGACAAAATAAAGGCGATCGCTAAATTTAAAATACGCTGGTGAAGTTTGACTATATTTTTAATTAAATAAATGATGTTATGCACAGATATAAAAATACTTTTGAGCTATGAGAGTTTACTAACTTTCGATATGCTTGAAAAACTTACTCGACAAAAAAGAATTGCTGCCCTTCAGGAGCAGTCATACCGTTAAAAGACAAACCTAAGCGCTGAATTATCCCACTACAGTCCGAATCTTCAGGAGAAGACATGCATCCAGTAGGAGTATTGGCTTGGTTGGTGCCGAGATCGGTTTCAAATAATAATTCTGCCAAATCCGCTATGACTACATTGTCATCGGGATTGAAATCCGACAGGGTGACAGTCGCACGATTGGGATTGGCACAGCCAAACAAAGGGCTTCGAGCAGATTCTTTACATCCCGTGCTGCCGAGGTGAATCAAATAACTGTTGCTGCTGGCATTTGTTTTATCTCCGTTACCATGACTCATATCGTGGTTCATGCCACCATGCTCCATTTGAGCATTACCAGCTTGAGGGCGATCGCTTGGCTCGTTTTTAAATAAACCTGTTTGGCTGCTGGGTTTGGTAGTCGAATGATTTCCTCCGTGGCTATGACTAGGCTGGCTAACGGCATTAGCGATCGCACTATCTGTTTCCATCTCCGCCCGCAAGAATTTATAGCCACCTTGCCAATTCCACCACATCGAAGTCAGGTTCAAAGGGGAAGGAGCGATCGCCGCGTCTTCGTGATTGAGATTTTGCGGTACGCCTAAAGTAAACTGCAAACCTTGGTAGTCCCCCTCAGGAACAGTACCAACTATGGCTGTATTAGTCTCTGTAGTGCCGTTATCGCAAGCATTGCTGCCATCTTCAAAATCGAGCAAAGCGGTGCTTTGATGCTGCCATTTACCGTCTTGTTCTAACTCAACAGGAACGGGATTACCGTCTTCATCAATTAAAGCTACGTCAGAGACATAAAAACGGAAGTCTGTAGGAGTTATAGTAGTTTCCGCTCTGCCAACTCTGTCATAGCTTTCCCCGCAAACAAATCGATCTTCTCCTACCCATCCTTCAAATTCGATCGCTACTTCTTGGGTGTTGGATTGAGCTTGAGCAAAGCCCGCACTGCCAAGAGCGATCGCCGTAGCGAGTAATATAGATTTTTGATTAACAGATAAGAACATGGTTTTAAGGTAAAAAAATATTATGAATAGATTGGAACCTAAATAGAGCCTGGTTGATATAGCCTTCTATAGTATCGAGTATCGAGAATTTTTGTCCAAAGACAGGCTGTAAAACTTCTCAATCTATTAAGGCAGAACCAACCGTAAATTAAAGGACAGGTTATATCATGTAATTGTGGCGAGTTACCGATTGGAAGAAGCTTTATTTTCTTTGATTGATGCTGCGCTCCATAGTTAAGAACCGTATTTAAAACAATTCAGAAACTTTATGTCAGAAAAACAACTTTTGCTGGTGGATGACGAACCAGGTATCAGAGAATCAGTACAGGCATATTTAGAGGACAACGAAGATTGGCATGTAACCGCTGCAAGTAATGCCGATGAAGCTTGGCAGACTTTTGAAAATCAGGTTCCCGATCTGATCATTTCCGATATTATGATGCCTCAGGTAAGCGGCTATGAATTTTTAGCCAAACTGAAAGAAGATCCTCGTTATCGTTCTATCCCAGTAGTTTTTCTGACAGCCAGAGGGATGACTAGCGATCGCATTCAAGGTTATGAAGCTGGTTGTGACGCTTACCTATCCAAACCCTTCGATCCTGAAGAATTAGAGGCGATCGTCAAAAATTTGCTGTCCAAAACTCAAGTCAACGCCGCTAAAGGCGGAGATAGCAGTGCTGAATTGGAAAAGATTGCCAAAGAACTAGTAGAAATCAAGGCAAAATTAGACGACAAACTAGGAACAAACGGAGGGATTGAGGTAACTCCTCCTCCAATTAAAATCGATTTGACCCCCAGAGAGCAAAGTGTCTTAGATCTGGTAGCTCAAGGCTTGATGAATAAAGAAATCGCGCGGGAATTAAGCACCAGCGTGAGAAACGTCGAAAAATATGTCAGTCGTCTATTTGGCAAAACAGGAACCAATAGCCGTACTGAATTGGTTCGCTTTGCACTGCAGCACGGACTAACGCAATAGCATCCTCAACACTACCTTCTTGATAAATTTGCCATAAAATAAAATTTAATAATTATTTAGTCGAACATGATAGCTAATACAGTTTCTTCAGCAACGCTAAACAGCAATTATTTAGGCGCATTTCTACCACCTATTGCTTTAGATAGCTTATTTTCTACTCAGGGCATTATGGTAATGCTTTTGGTGGCATATGCGGGGGCGATGTGGATGTTCTTGAGCAGTGCGCCAAAGGTATATACGGTGATGGTATCAGATTTGCAAAATGCCCAGCAGTTTTATGAAGGATTATTAGATCTGTCTGCTGCAGATATCCCGCTGCACTACTACTATAACTACGAGCAAGCTATGGGAGCAGGAGGAATGGACCCTCTATATATGTCGGCGACTCCCGCCAACGCTAGCGGATTGAATGGCTCGGAAGGTTTGTGGTATCAGCTTAAAAAGAATACCCAACTACATATCATTGCAGGTGCTAGCGGCGGTTATAAAGATCGTCAACGTCATGTATGTTTTGATCGCGACTGTTTGGAAGTCTTGTTAATGCGGATTCAATCTCGCCGTTTAAAGTACAAAATAAGACGCGATCGCCCTTTGAATTTCTTAGTCAAGGATATAGACAATCGCACTATCGAAATGGCAGAGGTTTCCAATTGATCTTGAGGGTCAATCTAAGATAATGGAAATCAATATTCCCGCTATTGTCGAGGGTTATAGCCAAGGTTACTTTTTAATGGCGGGGGATGAGAACAATCTGGAGTGGTATTCCAGTCGTCAGCGCACTCTAATTCCCCTCGACGAGCGTTTTCGCTATCCCAAATCTTTACAGCGAGTCCTTAATCAAAATAGATTTTCTGTAGCCATAAATCAAGATTTTCTAGGAGTGTGTGCTGGATGCGCCGATCGCGATCGCACCTGGATCTCGGATGAGTTGATCGAAATCTATTTTTCACTGCACCAAGCAGGTTTTGCTCACAGCTTTGAGACTTGGCAAGGCGATCAGCTAGCAGGAGGCATATTGGGCATCGCTATCAAAGGTGCGTTTATTGGCGAGTCGATGTTTTTCAATATTACTGAAGGTTCTAAAGTAGCAATGGTCAAGCTGGTAGAGCATTTACGCCAGAAGCAGTATATTTTATTCGACGCTCAACTGCAAAACCCACACTTAGAACGCTTTGGCTCTTACATTGTTAGTTCGAGACAATATCAAAAATTGCTCTACCAGGCAATGATGAAAGATTCGCATTTTCAATAATTAATTGACTATGGGGGCTAGCAACGATTCGTGAAGTTTACTGCCATATCAAGTTCAAACGGCGTTGGTGAATCGAGGTATGATTTTATAACTTTAGTTATCAAACGATAAACTCAAAAGCTAAAAACTATATGCGTAGCGGTATCCCCATTCGAGGATGTTATCCTCCTTCGACAATGTCCTTTAGGAAAAGCTAAGAGCTAAAAGCATTCCTCACCATACCATTGACTCAGTTTCTCCTTTTACCTGTTTATCTGACTAAATCTTAAAAACATACACCTGAAAAGGTTCCCATGATTGTCCAAAGTCCAATCTATTAGGGCGATCGCTTTTTTGAAAATCGAAGTTTCGTAGCTCCAATCGATCACCTTCGCGCCCTAGCTGCTAATTATGATTATTCTGCAATTAGCAAACTTGCCCAGTTTGGAGTCTGAATAATTACATTGTAAAGACAGAAAAAATCCGTCAAATAAAGCCGCCTGTAAGATTAGTACATAAATATCTAAAAACTGCCCTAAGACCTAAATATTAAGCGAACTAAAAGTAGTACAATAATATTAAAGTTACAATATTTTTTCACAATGGCAAAAACCTCAGCAGTCTCCCATTTTGTGGCAGTGAGCGATCTTTCTAAGCCAGCAACAGAACAAGAAGGAATTTTAGTGGAAGTATCGGCAGCAGGAGGAGACACGAAAAAAAACCGCGCGAAAGCTTTAGATATTGTCCGAGAAATGTGGGAAAAAGAAGAAATAGACGTCAATCGTTTTCCCGACGGCTTAACCCAAGACCATATTTTTTTTGTACCATCAGATAGTCCTAAATTAAAATCCAGCAAAACCGTGTCAGAAGAACAAGATTTACTGCCAATTGTTCGAGGAGCAAAAGAAATTATCCAGCTAACCAAGCTACAGCTTGAGGTTCAAGAAGCATCAGAACAAGCCGCCCAATACGTACCAATTATTAAAGTAGTTTTGGATCGATCGCGTCCTTTAACCGATGAAGAAAAAGCCTTGGCTAAAGATAAAAAATACGGCAAAACGATTGAGAAACTGGGTTCGGTAGTCGCTGCCCAGGAAGAATTTCAAGAATCTTGTTCGGGTAATGGAAATCTAGTGTTGAACGCGATCGCCTGGCAACTGGATAAAGGAGTGGACGCTAAAATCGATAAAAATTAGAGATCTGGAAATAATTCAAAACTTCTAGATTTAAATCCCCTTGAACCACAGTAAATTACATGAGTAAGGTTCAAGGGCGATCGCTTTTTGATTCCGACAAAGGCAATAATCGGCGCTCCAGAATTAATTCCACGTTTCCTGAAGTAGGTCGGGGAGAGTTGACCTGTATCTGGTAATTTAACTGTAAGTATAAATCTTCGCTTTATTAACTATAAAAATGCCTAAAGTTGTTTCAGTACATTCATATAGGGGCGGTACAGGCAAATCTAATTTTACTGCCAATTTAGCAACTACAATTGCGCTGCAAGGCAATCGAGTTGGCGTAGTCGATACTGATATTCCTTCTCCTGGTATTCATAATTTATTTGGTTTAGAACCAGAACAAACTAACGCGACTTTAAATAATTATCTTTGGGGTGAAAGTGCGATTGAGGATGCTGCTTACGATCTTAGCGACAATGTCGGAGTAAAAGATGGCAAGCTTTATCTTGTTCCCTCCAGTATTAAAGCTGATGATATTGCCCGCATCTTAAAAGATGGCTATAACGTCAAATTGATGAATGAAGGATTTCGTCTTTTGGTCAAAAAGTTGAAACTAGATTATTTATTCATCGATACTCATCCAGGGCTATCCAAAGAAACTTTTTTGTCGATCGCCATTTCTCACGTACTGATTTTAATTTTGCGTCCCGACAAGCAAGATTATCAAGGTACTGCGGTAACGGTAGATGTCGCCAGACAGCTTAAAGTCCGCAAAATGCTCTTAGCAATCAATAAAGCATACCAGAAGCTAAACTTTGATGCTTTAAAACAAAAAGTTGAAGAAACTTATGATGAGAAGGTAGTGGGTATATTTCCGTCTTCCGACGAAATTCTCGAACTTGCTAGTGAAGGAGTATTTTGTATGAGATATCCCAATCATCCAATCACTCAAGAGTTTGGTAAAGTAGCACGGGAAATCATTGAACAGTAAACAATTAATAATAATAATTTTTCTAAGTTTCTAAATTAGACATACGATGAATTTACAGCCGTTTTCATTTGAATGGACTACGTTAAAAATTGACTAGATCGTAGCTTTTAGCCGTATGCTCTAAGCTTTAAGCTCTTTTGAGTTGGCTCTGTGCGAATCCCAACTAAGAAAACAGTTAAAAGAATTAAAAATTGAAATCGACCAAAATAAAAGGGCTAAAGAGGTAGCAATGCTTAGTAGTAGTTTATTTCAAGAGTTTAAAGAATAAGTAGTTGAGGTAAATCTAGATGAATTTTGGAGCTAGTTTTATTGAATAAAAAGTTGAAACTCCAAACAACATTAGTAGTGCCGTTTGTACTGCAAATTCTTACTGCCGTAGGATTAGTTTGGTTTATTACCTATCGTGGAGGACAAGAAGCTGTTAATGAAGCAGCCACTCAGTTACGTTCGGAATTGACCAGTCGTATTACAGAAAAACTAGATTCTTATACTGATATTCCCCAACCGATTAATAGTTTGAATGCTAGTGCTTTTATTCAAGGTGATATCAACGTCAGTAATCCTCAAGGACATTATCGTTTTTGGCAGCAGATGCAAATTTATCCCGCGATCAGCTATATCTATTGCGGTGACGAACAAGGTGGTTTTTTAGGAGTAGGAAGACTGAATGATCGCGATCGCTCGGAACTTTCTCTTTTATACAGCAACGCGGATACCAATTTCCAACGTCAGGATTTTGCTTTTGACGATCTCGGAAACCCGACTGTTAAAACTGGCACAATTGAACAACCGTTCGATCCTCGTTTGCGTCCCTGGTACACAGCAGCAAAAGCAGCTAAAACAAAGGTGTGGAGTGAAATTTACCCTAGTTTTTCTACTTCTCATCCGACTATAACTGCTAGTCTTCCTGTATACGATCGCAATAAGGGTTCTTTTATGGGAGTATGTGCGACGGATTTCTTTTTGCCTGAAGAAGTTAGTAATTTTTTACAAGAACTAAGGATAGGTAAAACTGGTACTGCTTTTATTATGGAAAGATCGGGTCAATTGGTGGCAATTTCTTCATCTGCATCAATGGTAGAGGGAACAGGAGAAAATACTAATCGGCTTTTAGCTATTAACATTAACGATCCGACGATCGCTGCTACTGCTGAGTTTTTACGCGATCGCTATAAAAACATAGATCGAATTGAGTCTGTAAAAAAACTAAACTTCAAACTAGATCGAGAACGACAATACATTCAAGTAGCACCGTTTCAAGATGAAAATTTAGATTGGGTAGTAGTTATAGTTATCCCTGAAGGGGATTTTATGACCAAGATTAACGATAGTCGGCGTAACGCCTTCTGGCTTAGTTCGGCTGCTCTGAGCATTGCGATCGCTATGGGGATCTATACTTCAAGTTTAATCACTAATCCCATTAAAAGATTTTCCCAAGCTTCTGATGAATTAGCTCAAGGAGAATTAGATCGGCAGGTTCAATCTAGTCCCATTGTGGAAGTAGATACCTTAGCTAATTCTTTCAATTTAATGGCACAACAGCTTAAGTCTGCTTTTGATACTTTACAGGCAAGTGAATCCCGTTTTCGTGGTCTAGTGGATAACATTCCTGGGGTAGTTTATCGCTGCCAGTACGACGCTGACTGGACAATGATCTATATTAGTGATTCAATACAAACAATTGCTGGCTATTGCGCTTCAGACTTCATCGAAAATAAAGTTAGAACTTATGCCAGTGTAATTCATCCCGAAGATTGCGATTTGGTTGAAGATGCGATCCAACAGGCAATTTCCCAACAAGAACCCTATAAGGTCGATTATCGTCTAATTCATAAAGACAGTAGTATCCATTGGGTTTACGAACGAGGTCAAGCTATTTTCGATCGCAACGGAAATACACTTTGTTTAGATGGAGTAATTTTTGATATCAGCGATCGCAAACGAGCCGAAGAAGCCTTAAGAATAGCGGAAGAGAATTATCGCAGTATCTTTGAAAATGCTCTCGAAGGCATCTTTCAATCTTCTCCCCAGGGTTACTACATGAGCGTCAACCCTGCTTTAGCCAAAATATATGGCTACGAATCGCCAGCTGAAATGATCGAGAGCATTACTGATATTGGCACGCAAATTTATATCGATCCCCAAAGACGCACCGAATTTAGAGAATTACTAGCCAAAAACGGCAAAGTCAAAAATTTTGAATATCGTTCCTATTGCAAAGATAAAAGTATTATTTGGACTCAGATTGATGCCCGTGTGGTTAAAGATAACAATGGCAATGTTCTTTATTACGAGGGTATTGTCCAAAATATTACCGAACGCAAAGAGCGCGAAGCCGAACTAAGAAAACAATTAAAAGAATTAAAAATTGAAATCGATCAAAATAAGAGAAAAAAAGATGTAGCAACCCTTACTCAAAGTAGTTTCTTTCAGGAGGTACAAGAAGAAGTAGCCGAGGTAGATCTAGATGAATTTTGGAGTTAATCGTGCGCGGAATTAAACTTAGTATTAAATCAAAGCTGCAAATCATGCTTTTGGTTGCCAGTTTGGGGTCGATTTTATTAGTCGGTTATCTCAGTTGGGACAAAGCAAACGAAATTCTGACCGAGCGCATATTTAGCGAATTAACTGTCGTTAGAACTTCTAAAGCCTATCAAATTGAATCCTATCTAAATTTGTTTCGCCAGCAGATTGAAACCTTTTGTGAAAATAAGATGGTAGTAGAAGCCATGAGGGAATTTGATACAGAATTCGATCGACTGGAACAAGCTTCAATTCCCTTGGATTCACAAAAAAAGATAGAAAACTATTACGAGCGGGAATTTTTACCTCGATTAGCCAAAAATATCGATGGTACTCCAGTTTATGAAACCTATAGCCCGACCCAACTCCAATCTCTTTATTTGCAATATCATTACATTGCTAATAATTCTTATCCAGTCGGGCAAAAAGATCAATTGGAACGGGCGAAAGATAATAGTAAATATAGTGAAGTTCATGAAAACTATCATTATTTATTTCGCAATTTAATCAAACGATTTGGCTACTACGATTTATTTTTAATTGATGCCGATACTGGTCATATTGTTTATTCTGTTTATAAAGAAACCGATTATGCCACCAGTCTTTATACTGATGCTTATCGCAATAGCAATCTGGCAAAAATAGCCAAACAGGTAAGAGATAATCCCGATCGCGGTGCTATACAACTAATCGATTTTGAGTTTTATCGTCCTTCCTATAATGCCCCTGCTGCCTTTATTGCAGGGCCTATTTACGACGGTACGCGGAGAGTAGGAATTTTGGCAGTACAGCTACCAATTGACGAAATTAATTTGTTATTAACGGAGAATCAACATTGGCAAGAAGATGGATTGGGGGAGACGGGAGAAACCTATCTAGTAGGAGCAGATTTACGTTTGCGTTCTATTTCTCGACTATTTCTGGAAAATCCCACTAAATATTTAGAGGTTCTACGGCGAAACCGTATTAGAGACAAAATAGTTAGCTCTATCGAAAGGCTCAAAACCTCCGTTTTGTTACAGCCTGTTGAAACCATTGCCGCCAAAGAAGCGATCGCAGGCAGAACGGGAACGCAAATTATTGAAGGCTATGGCAGCAAAAAAGTCCTTAGCTCTTATGCACCACTCGATTTGGATGGCGTAAACTGGGGGATTGTGTCAGAAATATCCTTGTCTGAAGCTTATGCACCTTTAAATAATTTACAAAGATATCTTTTACTTTCCATAATTATTTTAATATTATTAGTTACTTTCTTTGCTGCGATCGCAGCCCAACGTTTTACCCGACCGATCGACCTGATGATCGAGCGTTTGAATAACTTAGATACGGACGAAATTGCCGATCTTGAATTAACGTCTAACGATGAATTTAGCGATCTGGCTCAGATTTTAAATACCATTGGACGAAGAGTTCGCATTCTAACCAAGACAATCCTCGAAAAAGAGCGCGAACAAGAAACACTGTTATTAAATATTCTGCCCTCCCCAGTAATCGAACGATGGAAAAAAGGAGAACAGATCGTAGACAACGCTCAAGTGGTAATAATTGTTATTCGAGTAGGAGGATTGGAAAAAACAGAACCCAGATCGACAACCAAAGTAGTTCCAGCTTTTAACGAGTTAATTACTTTGTTAGATAGTCAAGCAGAACAGACAGATGTAGAAAGATTAAATTGTTTCAGTGAAAGCTACGTTGCAGTCTGTGGGTTGAGTAAACCAAGACTCGATCGCATTAAACGAGGAGTAGATTTTTCCAATGATGCGCTGAACTTAGTCAAGGACATAAACCGCAAATACAATCTCAGTTTTAACCTACGGATCGGTATTGATACAGGTTTAATAACAGCAGCTTTAATTGGCGAGAAAAAATTTCGTTACGATATTTGGGGAGAACCAGTTAATGTCGCCACCCAATTAGCACAAAATTCAGAAGCCAATACAATTCGAGTGACCCAAGCCATTAAGGATCGTGTCAAAGATATGTTTGCTTTTCAATCGGGTAATTCTATTACTCTGTCTGACAAAGGCAAGATTTCTACCTGGGTATTAGGTCAAACAGGGATGAGCGATCTAATTGGTGAAATAACCTTTGGATTAGATTTTGATGAAGATGATGACTTTGGCAATGACACAATCGGGGAGGGTATCTAATGGTAGATCGCTCTACTTTACAGGAACTGGTTGTAATCTTGGGGTTGCCCTTAGTAACGATCGCCATAGGGGAATTAATCGAACGGCTAAATCGGATCTCAAATCCTTTTGCTGAAGTGCTTAGTGCGGTTCGTAATCTGTTATTACCTCCATTAGTCCTCTGGTTAGTATTGCGTCAATTTTTTCAAGTATCCGAAAGTGCGATCGCCATGCGGGGAATTGCTAGCTGTTACTGGCTGGCATTAATTTATGTTTTACTGCTGCTATTAAATGCAACTTTATCAACCAACAACCAGCAAAAGTTAATCAATCTTCCCAACCTATTATTTCAATTTCTCCGCGCCCTCGTAGTCCTGATTATTTTGGCATATATTCTCGGACGAGTTTGGAATGTAGACCTGACGAAAATTATTGGTGCGCTGGGTATTGGTTCTGTAGCGATCGCCATATCTTTACAGGATACTCTGAGTAATTTGGTATCGGGCTTTTTACTAATTGTCGAAAGTCCCTTCAAGGTAGGGGATTGGATTAAAGTCGGAACAACTGAAGGGGAGGTATTAGAAATTAACTGGCGTGCGGTAAGAATTAAAACCCTAGACCGAGATGTTGTCATTATTCCTAATGGGAACTTGGGTAAAGAAAACATTTGTAACTACACTTTGTTAGATGAGCTTCACGCGGTACGGTTGAAAATGCCTTTTTCTTATGAAGATCGTCCCGATGAGATCGATCGAGTTTTACGCCAAGTGGCACTAACAATTGAAGGAATCGAACCAAAACCCGTTCCCGAAACTGCACCTAAAGTTTTTAACAATACTTATATTGAATATGAAATGGTCTTTTTCATTACTTGCTACAGCGAGTTAGGAAGAATTGAAGATGAATTTTGGTATCGAACCTACTATGCCATTCGTCGCGCTGAATTTAAAATTCCCTTTGCCAACAAGCTAGAATATAACCTTGATTTTCTGCCTCTCAATACCGATAATCATCCTGAAGAAATTTCTGCTACATTGCGATCGCTTTCTCTATTTAATCGTTTAGATTCTTCTAAGATCGAATATCTCAGCCAACATAGCAAAGTCGAATTATTTGGTATTGGCGAGCAAATAGTTTCTGCTGGCGAACAAGATCGAGCTTTTTATATTTTATTAGATGGTCAAGCAGCATTACTAAAAGAAGATATCGCAGGAAAAAAACAAGAAATTACCTATTTAACGGAAGGAGATTTTTTAGGTGAAACGGTTTTGCTATCCATAAAACCCAGCTTGGTAACGGCAGTAGTGACTAATACTGTAACCGCGATCACGATCAAGCCTAGTGCCATCACTAATTCGATTCAACAGTCTCCTCAATTTGCCTTAGAAATAAGTCAGTTTATTGACGAACGCAAAAAGCTCATTGGCATTGCCGCAGGAATAAAAACTTCTGTTAACGGGACTTAAACAAAAATCAAGCCCAAGTGAATCAAAAACGACTATTTTACTGCCTCCAATCTTCCAGCGTTTTGCATAACTAATTGGTATATTACAGCATTTTAATCCTTCAACTAGACCAAGCAGGGTGTCATCGAGCTAAGAAACTCTAAACTCCATCCAATATTATCTTTTTGTTTCAACCTTCCCATACATGCGGGCTAGCCCTTTGTCCCGAAACAAATCCGATTGAAACCGTTTGGCAACATCTCAAGCGTGGATTACGTTGGAAACTACCAAAAACTCTGGATGATTTGAGACAGTTAATTTCTAACCGACTAGCAGAAATGATTCAACAGGTCATCTACTCTATAGTTGGCAAGAAATCGATTTTAGATGCATTAAGTGTAGCTGGTATTTAGAGAATTGGTATAACTTAGGAATTAGAATTGTGGGATTTTTTAGAGATTCATAGAGATGTGTCCATCAGTCAGGATTTCCTCTTTAGACATATTGAGTAGGTTCACACTAAAGTTCTAAACGAGCAAACTGGTATCTCGGGCGATCACCATTTAATCTTTTGATATATGCAAGTTCGATTTTTCCTAAGCGATCGCCTTGCTGAAAATGAAATCTTCCCGTCGCGCCATTAACCATAAAGTCGGGTTGAGCTAAGACAGACTGCAAACTGGAGCGATCGCTACTTTGAAGCAATCCTTGAATAATAGCTCCTGTGGCATCGTGAGCCATGGCAGTGCGCCAATTGACTTTTCCACCCCAATACTGCATCGCTGTTTGGGAAAAACTACTCACCTCTTCGTTATCTGAGAGCCAAGGAGAGGGTAAAACCATGCCCGCGATCGCACTTTGTCCCGATTTGATGGTTTGATATGTGTAAAGAGAATGGTTGCCCAATAAAGGTAATTTTTGTTGATTTGCTTGGGCAATGGCGATCGCCTGACTCATTTTGTTTACTGAAGGAGCTAACAGTAGTGCATCGACAGATTGAGCAGTTGCTTTATTGACCATGGAACTAGGCTGTAGATCTTGCCGCGCCAAATCACAATCGAGATCGGTAATTTTGATGCCATTTTCGTTAGCTCGACTAATAAACTCTCCAGCAAAAGATTCGCTAGCAGAATCTTGAGAATCGGCACAAATAGCAATTTCAGTCAAAGATTCTGTTGCTGCATAATCAGCCAATTTAGAAGCTAATGCCGAAACGCTAGGAATTGTGCGCATAATGTGGCTGCCGATTCCCGACAGCTTGGTTGAGGTGCTGGTGGGGGAAATCATCACCAGTTTTTCTTTTTGATAGACTTTTGCTCCTGCGAGGGAAGAGTTGCTATCATTGTGTCCCACTACGGCTAAAATCTTGGGATCTTTGGCTAATTCTTTAGCTACCTGCTGGACAACATCGGGATCGTTATCATCATTGACTACCTGCACCAGTAATAGCTTGCGATCAATACCTCCTTGTCGGTTGAACTGTGTTTGTGCTTGGGCTACGCCTCTTAATATTTCCCAGGCAATATTTGGCTTGCTACCAAGGGGAACGCTTACCGCTATTTTAAAATGCTCCCCTGCGATCGCCAGGGCATTGTTTTGATAGATTAAAGCTTCAGGGTTATTTCTATCTACTGCTAAAGATTGACGATACTTGTCTCGAGCCAGAGAAAATTCACACCGAGCAAAAGCAGCCATTCCCTCGTATAGAGGTATCATACTGGCAGAATTAGGGCGATCGTATTTTTTGGTAAGCAGCTTTTCGCCCAAGCTCATTCGAGAAGACTGCCGACTAGCGAGATCGACACAGAGTTTTTGCTGTTCTGAATTAGAGTTATTGCTCCAGACAACTCTTTCATTGCCATACCAATAATTCCAGGCTTTAAAAGACAAAAGTAGAAAAGAAGTCCATAAAAATAAAAGTAGAAATTTTTGCCAGAAAGAACTCCTGGTTTTCTTCGCTGCGTCTAATTCTGAGGTAGGTTGAACGATGATATCCGATTGTTCGCAGATATCGGTCAATTCCCAATCAATTGAATTAATTCTGGCTGCGACAGATAGTCTATTTTTTCTGTTTTTATAGTCAATCAGATCGCTATTAGAACCCAGAGAAAAATAGTTGTTGGCTCCCAAATATCTGTCATTTATAGCTCTAACCTGAATATCTCCTAAACCGAGCCTTCTCTGGATCTTTAATAAATATATTCGGTCTTTTGTTTGGAGATCGCTTTCTCTTAATTCTAATAAATTTTCTAAATCTTTTGTGTATAGCCCTTGCCTAATACCTAAGGTTAATTCATCTTGCTTGAACTCTTCTAAGAGGTCATTTCTAATAATTTTTTCGACTGCAGTTGCTTCTTCTCCCTCATCAATCCTAAGTTCCGACTGCAAAATATATTGCAGCAGCTTTTTGGTCAATAAAGTTTGTCCTTTTGTCCACTTTACAGCTATTTTAGAAACCAGCTTGGGATTGTCTGCTCTATTTAGAAGCTGCATTTTCTGAATAAATGTATTCAGTGATACTTGCATTTTTTCAAGCTGCAAATTTTGTCGCATAATCTTTGAGGATATTCGGTGGACATGGAAAACTATAAAATAGCAAACTGGCAAATCTACATTAGTCTTATCTAATACTTATACCGAAAAATCGCCTAATTTGAAAGCATAATTTTAATGAGAGGATTATATTTTCAGATTTCGTAGCTCGATGCTTGCAATCGAAACATCTTGGCATATAAGCCATTTTTTGCTATCAGTTCTAAATGAGAGCCAAATTCAATAATTTTGCTATTTTCTAACACCACAATGCGATCTGCTAGCTGCACGGTGGAAAAACGATGGCTGACAAAAAAAGTCATTTTTCCTGCAGTTAAAGCCCGAAACTTTTCAAACAGTTCAAATTCTGCGATCGCATCTAAAGCAGCGGTAGGCTCATCCAAAATCAGTATAGGTGCATCGGTCATAAAAGCCCTTGCCATACCGATTTTTTGCCACTGTCCCCCAGAAAGATCTACCCCACCTTTAAACATCTTACCCAAACGGGTTTCGTAGCCTTCGGCTAAATCTTTCACTATCCAATCCGCGCCAGAGTCTTGGGCTGCTCGATCAATACGTAGGTAATTGTCTTTTTCTTGGAGATTGCCAAAACTAATATTATCCTTCGCACTAAGCTGATAGCGGGCAAAGTCTTGGTTTAACACGCCAATGTTAGTATGTAAATCCGATAGCTCGATCTCTTGTAAGGGTACGCCATCAATAGCGATCGTTCCCGAATCTACATCATAAAGCCGCGTCAGCAGTTTAAGCAGGGTCGTTTTACCCGCACCATTCAAGCCGACTAAAGCAATACTTTCTCCTGGTCGAACATCTAAGCTTATATTGCGTAGAGTAGGTACAGTTGCCCCTGGATAAGTAAAAGTGACGTTTTTGACTGATAGTCCCTGTCTAATCGGAATCGGAAAAGATTGGGGACGAGGAATATTGGTTACTTTAGGTTTTAAGTCTAAAAATTCAAAGTATTGCGAGACATAAAGATTATTTTCGTAAATTTTGGCGATATTTTCTAAGATTGCTGGCAATACCTGCTGTGCTTGACTAAAGGCTCCTGTGTACATAGTAAAGTCGCCCACGGAAATATTACCCGCGATCGCCTGTACCAAAGTCCAACCATAAGCAAAGTAAAAGCCGCTATTTACCAAAACTCCTGATAAACCGCGCATCTTGGCATACTGAAAAGCGATCGCCGCAGACTTACTATTAAAATCATTCCTAATACCCGACCATTTGCCCAACAAATGCTTTCCTAGATTGAACAGCCGCACTTCCTTAGCAAAGTTGGGATTGGTCAAAACACGCTGAATATAGTCCGATAAACGACCACTTTCGGTTTCCATCCGCGTCATCCAGAAACGTTTCCCCGAATAAACAATGCTCGTCCAAAATGCTGGCAGGGCAGTAAAAAACAGTAAAGAAACTACTGCCCAATTAAATCTGAATAATAGCCCCAACAAACTGATTAGGGTAATACCCTGTCCGAATAAACCAGTCAAGGTTTGAATTACTCGAACGGGATAGTTGCTACCGCTATTTTGGGCACGGGAAAGGGTGTCATAAAACTCCGAAGATTCAAAATGCGCCAAATCTAATTGAGTAGACTTTTCTAATAAGATATATTTGGTGTAGAGCATCAGGCGATCGTTAAATATTTGCCCGACATAAAGATTAGTTTGATTTAGAACCGCCCTGACTAAGCTAATACTAAATCTTATTGCTACTAACACAATTAGAGGTTGCCAAACAAAATTGGCATTTCCCCAATTAGCGATTACCATGTCAATGATTCTTTTATTGACAAACAGCATCACTGCGGGAATGACTGACTGCAACCCCGTTACTGCCAAAGACAAAAATAAGTATAGCGGCGTCGCTTGCCACACCAGGCGCAACAGCTTTGGAGTATTAACCAGGATGTCTTGAAGTCTTCTTTTGGAAGTCAAATTATTGGGGCATTATGGATAGACTCAATAGCGAGCAACATTATCTAACAACAAAAGATAGTACATGAAAACTCACGATACATTTTAGATCGATATGGGGACAATGTCCTTCAGGATGACCAGCAAAAAATTAGTCAATTGCTGGGTAATTAATTAATTAATTGGAACGATTATATTAGTAGAAGTTGCGATCAAACATAGCAATACCAAATCATTTTACAGAATAACTAATGACTAAAAACTAATGACCAATGGCGTTTTCCAGTAAAAACTCTCCATTTTCAAATAGGATTGCTATATATTTATAGATACTCACTTTAATTAACTAAGTATATTGTACTAAAAAGCTAAAATGCAATCTATTTTTCAGTATGAATACAGTGTTTTGAATCATCAGTCTTAGATACCTTAGAGAAGCAACTCTTTAATCCTGATGAAAATGAAAAAATATTTAGCTAAAGTTGCTGGTTTGGGATTCTTAACTGGCGCAGTACTATCTTTTCAGTCACCAGCTTGGGCATTAGATTTCGCTGGTTCTGACTTTACTACCAATGATGCTTTTAGAACTGATTCTGTTGTTAAATCCTTAGACTCAGATGGAGACAACATTTACGGTACTGATGGTTATACCATATTTCAAAGTGATGCTGTAGGAACTATTACTTCCACAAACGGCAATATTGTTCAAACACCTAGCTATGCAAATGTTGAGATCCTTTCTGGACTTTCTTACTTTACGGGTAATAACTCAAGCTTAAACTATGTAGATATTGACGATCCGACTCAAACAGGTTCGGGTACAGTACCTAATATAGAATCTGGTATCTTATTTGAAAATGGTGTAGGTAGCGGCACTACAGAATTTGTTAACCTTAACTTTACAAATACAGGAAATTACCGTGTTGGGTTTTTAGTCGATAACACTGATTTTGCTGCTATTTCTCCAACCAGCCTGACTCTAAACCAAACCACTGGAGGTTCGGCATCGGTTACCACAAATTTGACTGACGATCGCGATCTAGATGGAGATTATTACTTCTTTGATGTAGACGCTCAAGCTGGTGATGTTTTCCAACTATCGGGAGTAGGCGATTCTGGTTTTGGTTCCAATGGAATTGGTGGAGTCACTTTTGATACAATTCCTGCAGCTCCTACCCCTGTTCCTTTTGGAGTTTCGACTGACTTAAGTATCTTAATCTTAGGTGGGTTGTTTGGTGCTTCTCGTTTGCGTAAGAAGCTAGCTAGTAAGTAAATTTATTCCTTCGACTTAAATTAGGGTAATTGTAAAAGTGCAATTACTCTTTATTTCAATTGTTTAGATCGACGATTCAAAATATTCTATGCACGAAAACAATCATCACAGGTTTGCCGTCTCTAGTTCATCGTTTAGTTGATTAGAAACTCTGCCATCTGTAAAATATTTTGTGGCAAAAAAAGCCAGTAGTCATAGTTCTACTGGCTTTCCCTTAGGAGTTATTTGACATTCGACTTAGAAAGAATCAGCGATATGGTTAATACTGTTCTTTATCTTTATTAGGATCGCCACTAAAAGGTTGAACTCCTGTAGCTGGGTAATCATCATTAGTGGGTTTAAATAAATCGGCAACTCCGTTCCAAATGGATTGAACTGTATCTTGAATCCAAGTAAAAATTTTCATATAAATGACCTCCTAATTGTTCTTGCAATAATTTGAGTTAGCCTAATCAAATGCAAATACAAGTCGACAACTATTTACTAATTTCTTGACCCTTTATTAGCGATCGCAACAGCGACTACGAGCTAAAACTATTTGGCGCTGGTACTTGCTACTTCGGCTTTAGGCATAGTTAGGGTCAAAACTCCATCAATAAGCTCTGCATGAACGCGATCTACTTTGATTTTTACGGGTAAATCTATATTGCAATCCAGCTTGCCATAGTGGAGTTGAGAAGGAATAAGTTCCCGTTCGTTTAGTAATTTGCGATGTGGATGATTTCCAGAAATCGAAATTGACTCCGATCGCGCATTGATGTTTAGGTGTTTAATCTCCACTCCAGGTAGCTCTGCTTTTAAAATAAGACTTTTTTCTGTTTCGTTAAACTCGATCGCAGGACACCAAGTTGATTGTGTTTCCTTCATTGCTACTTCCTGTTGATTAAAGTAAAGACAAGACTGACTTCTTTCTTGTCTATTTTTAAACTACGCTTATTTTTTGAGGAATTTGTGAGGAAAACAAAACATGGAGTCACAAAGGCGATTCGGTTCGCCGCATGTAGTCAGAAGTCAGGAGTCAGGAGTTAGAAGTCGCAAAGGGCTTGCCCGCATGCAGTCAGAAGTCAGAAGCTAAAGGATTGTGTGGCTTGTTTAAATTAGAATCTAAGGTAATGCGATCAAAGTAAATTCCGACTATTTTTGGTTTGCAATATTCTATACCTCGATACTTCAGATTTTCGCATGACTGAACGACAAATAGTCGCTTACAAAGTATGGATTCTGAAGAATTGAACTGATCTGTCTCAATTCTATGCTTCGCTTTTGTCTTATAGTTTTTTTGTTTTGTCTGCGGATATTCTTTTTGATAGCAGCGTTCTAAATGTCCGATTAAATCTAACTCCGAACAGTTTTCTAAATGTTTGAGTCTGTATCTGCGCCAAAAGTTAAGAGGGTTGATCGACCTAACATAAGTATTGGCAGCAAATAGTTGCCTGAAATATAAGCCCCAAGGAAAACTAAATTTTCTAGTCATAGTCAATCTCCTACATCTGGATATATTTAGAGACTATGCTATTAAATTGAAGAACTCGTGAGAGAATACCAAAATTGTTCAAACACTTGGATTTTTCGATTGAGTTTGGGGATTTGATAATAACGGCAAACTTACAGTAACAATCGTACCTAAATCGACTTGACTTTCAATTTCGATGTTTCCTTGATGAGCTTCCACACAACTTTTGACAATTGCTAATCCCAAACCCGTACCAGGTATATTTCCTACATTAGCAGCCCGATGAAAGGGTTTAAATAGATTTTGATGGTCTATTTCGGGAATGCCAATACCACGGTCTTCAATCCGAAAAATCATGATTTTCTCGCGGAAAATCAGATCGAATACGACTTGAGAGCCTTGAGGAGAATATTTGATGGCATTGGCTAATAAGTTACCTAAAATATGATGCAATAAACTTTCATCCCAAGCCGTTCGCGGGATTTTGCCGCAAGCATTAAATACAATTTTAATTTCTCTTTTGTCAGCATTAAACTGTAGCTGCTCGACTAACTCCAGACAAAATAGTTCTAGATCTAAAGGAGAAAGATTGCACTGAAAAGTATCGGCATCGGTTTGTCCGACTAAAAGTACTTCATCTAAAAGCTGTACCATGTTTTTACTGGCTTTGCGGAGCATCTGAAACAGATATACTTTTCTCTCTTCGCTCAAGAGATCGCTCCTATTCTGCAATAGTTCTGCACAAGAAAGCACCGTAGTCAGAGGACTACGGAAATCGTGGGAGAACATCGACACCAGTTCGGATTGAAAATGATTGATCTCTTTTGCCTTAATTAATTCGGCTGTCTTCTGCTGAATTTGATTACTGAGATTTTCGTTAGTTTCTCTCAGTAATTGAGATGCTTTTTGTCGTTCGATCGCATATTGAATCGACCGCACCAAAACCTCAATATTAATGTTGCGCTTGACCAAATAATCCTGCGCACCCTGTCGCACCGCTTCTATAGCCAAGTTATTATCATTTGTGTTGGTCAATACCACAATCGGGATCTGCGGAAAGTTTTTGACCAGCAGTTCTACCGAAGCTAAACCTTGGCTATCGGGTAGGGTTAAATCTAATAAAATCAGCTTGAATTTTTCTTGCCTGAGCCGATTTAAACCAGCTTGTAATCGTTTAACATGAGTCAAGCTGAACTGCTCTGCATTAAAGTTTTTTAGAATTTCTAAAATCAACCTAGCTTCAACTACATCGTCCTCAATTAGCAAAATTTGAATTTGCTCTTTGAAAGCAGTCGGTTGAGACGAAGATAATCCTAAAGATGTATTGGACATATTGATTTAATCGGCGGTCAGTAGCAGATTGTCAGTTGTTATTTTTTAATGATTAGTGGTTAGTTGAGCTAGAGACAATTTTGGTTTCTTCTTCGATCTATCCAGCCTGTCAAAAATTTTACTCGGGAGGTAGGGTTACTGTCGATAGCCAAAATTCTTCAATTCTTTTGACAATCGTAAATAGTTGACTGAGATTACGGGATTTGGTGATAAAACAGTTGGCGTTGAGTTCGTAGCTTTGAAAGATATCATCTTCGTTTTTAGAAGTAGTTAAAACAATCACGGGAATACGCTTAAATTCAGCGTTAGTTTTGATTTCTGCTAGCACCTCTCGACCATCTTTTTTAGGTAAGTTCAAATCTAAAATGATTAGATGGGGACGGAAAGCAGTGGCATATTCCCCCTCTTGGCGCAAATATGCCATAGCTGCTACACCATCCCTAACAACTTCCATCTCGTAAGCAATCTCGCTGTTTTTTAATGCTTCGCGAATTAATCTTATATCGGCTTTATTGTCCTCCACCAAGAGAATAGTTTTTGGATTGTCGTCCATTTCTAAGGTCACGTTCGCGTCCTCCTACTGGGATCGTAAAGTAAAAGGTAGATCCTTGGTCTAATTCTGACTCAACCCAGATTTGACCGCGATGACATTCTACTATTTTTTTACAAATAGCTAGTCCCATACCAGTACCAGGATACTCATCGCGAGTGTGAAGACGTTGAAAAATTATAAAAATGCGTTCGTAAAACTGGGGATCGATGCCGATACCATTATCTTTTACCGAGAATAACCAGTCATTTTCCCGACGTTCTGCGCCAATCTCAATTTTGGGTGGTTCGCTACTGCGGAATTTGAGGGCATTAAGAACCAGATTTTGAAATAGCTGCATCAATTGAGTACTGTCCGCCCTCAACATAGGTAAGGTATCGGGGATTTGGATTTGTGCCTGAGTTTTCTCAATGCGTCGGCGCAGGTTAGTTAAAGCTCGATTTAAAGAGATTCCCGCATCGCTAATGGTGAATTCACTGCCTTGGGTGTCTACTTTGGAATAGACCAAGACATCATCGATCAGAGTTTGCATCAGGCTAACTCCATCTACGGCAAAGCCAATAAAGTCTTTGGCATCTTCATCAAGGCGATCGCCATAACGCATTTCTAAAAGCTGGACGTAATTAGAAACATGGTTGAGGGGTTCTTGAAGATCGTGAGAGGCAACATAGGCAAAACGTTTTAACTCAGCATTGGAACGTTCTAAATCTTGAGCGAGTAGGGCTAATTCTTCTGCCTGACGCAGTACGACATTGACGATCGCCCGTCTCAATTCCCGCACGCTATCGATTTCCGCAGCTTTCCAGGGTAAAGATGTCAGGCGAACTTCTTCTTTCCACAACTCAAAGGATTTTCGGGGAGACAGACGTAACTTTCCCTCTTCGCTAATTGTCTGGTAGGCATGATTGGGATCGCCACCCCAGTTAACGGTTTGAATAACTTCAGGTCTAAACCAAAGAACATAGTTACGACGAGAAATTGCCATTGCCACCAAGCCACTAGCAATGTTTTTATAAGCCTCGGCTTCGGGATAGCTATCTGAAAGAGAGCTGGTAACAAAGACTTCTTCATTAATGTTTTTATACAGCCACTCTACTAAAAAATTTAGCTCTTCTTCTTTAGGAGTTTCTCCGACTAAAGTCCAGTTACCGTTCACGCAAACTGCTGCCCCTGTCGCTGCTGTCAGATCGAGAAAATCAGATTCTTCTTTGACCAACCCTGTGACAAAATTGTCTGCTTGGGTAATATTATCGATTAACTGCGATCGCATTTGACTTAGCTTGAGGCGATAGTCGTAATCTTCACTTTCTTGGCGGTTGGCAATCTCGGCAAAAATTACCCGTCCTAAAAATTCACAGGCTTTACGCAGTTCGTAGGGAACATACTTAGGGGTCATGTGGTGACAGGCAATCAAACCCCAAAGTTTGCCATCTTCAATCAGAGAAATAGTTAAAGACGCGCCCACTCCCATATTGTGGAGATATTCAAGGTGGCAGGGATAGGGGCTTCTGAGGATAGAAAGGGTCAAGTCTACAGGGCGATTGGTTTGGGGATGTTTGGCAGGATACAGTTCTACTGGTTCGGCATGAGCATCGGGAATTAGGCGAATCCAGTTGGAACTAAAGAGCTTTCGGGCTGGTTTGGGAATATCGGAAGCGGGAAAGTGCAGATCGAGATAAGATTCTAAGTCGGCTGATTTTTCTTCGGCAATCACTGCCCCATGGTCGTCTTCATCAAAACGATAGAGCATGACGCGATCAAAGCCCGTAACTTTGCGTACCTCCCGCACGATGATCTGACAAAAATCTCTGAGGTTGGCGGTTGCGTCTAATTGACCGATGGAAGCTTTAGCGAGGTGATAGAAGCTTAAAAAGGGGATATTTTCCTGAGATTCGGCTGGTTCTAATTCTAAAATCAAAATTCCGTCGCGATCGCGATGAAAAACACCGTCAAAAACCGCATACTCACCACCATTTTTTCTGACCCACATTTTAGTTGGGTTAATATAATCTAAATCATTTTGATTAATACCTTTTTGAATTAGATCGAACTGAAAAGGATCGAAAAGTTCTTCTAACGTTTTGCCAATTATTTCTTCAGCGCCAATACCAAAGGCATAATGGCAGTTTGTTGATGCTTGAATTATGATTAACTCTGGCTCTTGAAGTACTAATACCATACCATGAGGTTGGATTAAGCTAGAGGTATGAATTGCCTGCTTTTCTAGTTCTTCAATGGTTGTAATATTAGCAAATTCAATGTTGGTATTGCTCACTGTCTTACTCCTATATTGTGTTTGGGCTGTCTCATGACAAAACGTTTATCAAAATACTTTTGATTCAAGGTAATTACAAAATAGTCTTTCTTCTCCGAACCAAATAAAGACTATTTAGTTTGTGTTTTGATATATTGCTTGTATATTTTTTCGCTAATTGATAGTTCTACGGTAGAAAAAAGTACCGCATTACAAAATATATTATATAAATCCATTATTCCCTCTATTTATTTAATAGATTATATAATTCACAGATAAGTTTTTGTTTGGTTACAAAAAGTATT
>JBCDCO010000017.1:0-39138 GCA_039181635.1 Cyanobacteria bacterium P01_G01_bin.19
CGATCTAATAACATAGTAGATAAATTTGAGGAAACTTGAGAATGAACAACAGTGACTGGCTAAAGCAATTATTAATGGTGGGAGTGGGTACTACCTCTTTGGTAGCGGAGAAGATCAAAGAGGTAAGCGATGAATGGGTCAAAGAAGGCAAGATAAACCCCGAACAGGCAAAGTCTTTTGTTGACGATTTGATGACGCAGATGAATACCGAATCAGAAGGCGTTCAGAAGCAGGTAGAAAGACAGATGAGAAATATGCTGCAAGATTTGGGCGTCCCCCGTCAAGCAGAGATGGACGAACTGAGAGGTAGAATAGATCGGCTAGAGCGACAAATTAGAGATATAGAAAACAAAAATTGGCGTTAAACTTTGAGATGGTCTAGGTGAAATTTACCCAGGACACAATGGCTACCATGAGATACTATTGAAATGTTAACCTGCAATATTTCAAGGTAAATCGCCCGACAAAAAAATACTCTGTATAAAATTAGAAACAATATAAGAACAATATAGCTATATCTATGGATATTGCCGATGCTTTGACCGATAAACGACGAAAATACCACTCGTTACATCTAAGTTAGCTTAATTTTGAGAGCGGCAATCCGTATTTTTACTGTAGGCTTTATTTGCTACAGCTAAGAAATTGACAATTAATAATCTATCGCCCAACATTAGTGATTGTTATTAAGCATGAAAATCTGTTTTTCTGGATTTTAGACCATTAATTCTCCTTGAAAGAACGAATCTGTGATTACACTAACTTTATTACATCCTCTTCAACCAGTAGCAATTCAAAGCTGGACTTTTCGAGATGAACCTAGCATTAGAATTGGTCGGGCGACCAACAATGAGGTTGTACTCTATAGTGCGGTAGTATCCCGCCATCATGTCGAAATTAAAAGATCGTCGGATAATGAATGGGAAGTCGTAAATACTGGCTCTAATGGGACTTATATTGATGGTAAGCGAATCGAGCAAGCCAAAGCTGTAGACGGTATGATTTTTCGCTTAGCTAGCTCTGGTCCTAAAATTTTAATCAAAATTGAAACCAAGTCAGATGAAAAACAAAAAGATTCTGCTATCGAACAACTAAGAAGCAGAAGACAGCCAAAAGGGTCAAAAGACACTTTAATCAGCTAGTTATGCCCGATTGTATACTTGATTTGAGCTAGGTCTAAAGCTGCTGTATCTGTCATAGATGAGGAATCGGCAGTTAGCCACAACAAATACTCTACATTGCCAGCAGGACCTATGATCGGTGAGGTGGTCAAGCCTCGATATTTCCACCCAAGAGAAGCTGCAGACTGCCAGACTTGTAAAATAGCGATCGCTCTATCTTCAGGATTACGCACTACACCTTTTTTGCCAATGCGATCGCGTCCGACTTCAAACTGTGGCTTGACCAGCAAGACTACCTCTTTTGGTAGGGTCAATAAATTCCAGAATGAACTTAGCACTTTGGTCAGGGAGATAAAGGAAACATCCATAACCCCTAAATCCGCCAGAGGCGAGCTACCGTAAAGCTCTTGAGGGGTCAGATGTCTGATATTGGTTCTTTCTTTGAGAATAACGCGATCGCTTTGACGAATAGTCCAGGCTACCTGTCCGTAACCCACATCTACACCATAAACAAGCTTGGCTCCCGACTGGAGCAAGCAATCGGTAAACCCTCCCGTAGAGATCCCCCCATCAAGGCAAATCCTATCCTTTACCCGAATGTCAAACTCCTGTAATGCCTGATTGAGTTTCTTTCCCCCACGAGATACGTAGGGAGGTTTTTCCTTGACTTCGATTTGAGCATCTGTTTTGACTTCTGTTCCTGGTTTATCGATAATTTCTTGATTTACCTTAACTTTTCCCGCTCTAATCAAACGTTGTGCCAAAGCGCGCGAGTCGCAGAGTTCAAGCTCTACCAAGAGTTTGTCTATTCGCTGTTTTGTCAATCTTTCAACTTACTCAATAATTTGTTTTTAGCTTATAGTCGTTTCAATTAATTTTGAGACATCCTAATCTATTTGTTCGGGGGAATAGGGATTAGGGATTAGGAATTGGGGAGAATTTGTACAAGCTTGATTTGTATCATTCTTATTTGAAATAACTATATGTGGGTTTTGAATATTTGGGATTTAATTATGAAGAGCGATTGAGGGCTGACATCAAGGCTTGTTGCCCTGTAGTTTGATATATTTCTTTTAAGTATTCTCGAACTTCTTCCCCGTCTTCGGGAGGCAAAGGCATTTTGCCCAAAATGTCCATCACGGTTTTTTGCTCCGACGGCGGAACGATCGCCACTAAGCTAGATTCGAGGGGTTCGTTATACTGCCAAAAACCCTTGATAGCTTCATCATCCTTATCTTTAGATTTAGTGACAGCCCGAACAATAGAATTTGTCTCGGCTGAAGCGGGAATATTTGGTGCAGCCTGACTGCGGATCTGGCGCAAACGCTCGATGATTTGATTTTTAGTTCTGCCCCTTAGCTGAAAAATAATAAAAGGATCTTCGCTAAAGCGTTCGCCCAATCGATAGTATACCGCTGCGATGTGTTTGCAGGGATTTGCCTTATCGGGACAGGTACATCTAGAGCGTACTTCATTCAGCGTAAAAGGAAACAGACTCAAGCCGCTTTTAGTAAATACTTCCTCAATACTTTCAGGCATTTCTCCTGCCAGCAGTTGAGCCGAAAATACTGCCTTCTCTGACATTTTAGCGATTACAAAGTTCCAGTCTTCTTTACTAAAAGAATCCAAAGATATAGATACTCTATAAGGTTCTTCGTCGCTTCCTTGAACGGTTGCTTTCGCCTTAGAGTCAGCAAAATCGAGGGTTAAGACATTTCCCTCCCTAGCGTAGCTCCGCCCTCTTTCTAAACGTTTTTTAAAGCGATAGGAATTTAGGAGATCCAACCACCTTTCGACCCACCACTCTTGTTTTTCTACTTCAAAATTAGTCATTTATCTTAGCTCTAAGCACAGAGCCTTAAGCTTTTTGACAGTATAATTTATAATTTTTATTTTACTGCCTAATTTTTAATTTCTAACTTTATAAAAAGTTTCTAGACTATGGCGATCGCCGACAAAACGCCAATGCCAGGGTTCGTAGCTGACGCCTTGTTCGTTATCTAAAGGAAAAGACAGTTCAAAACTATACTTAGCTGCATTTTTTTCGAGCCAGGCAAATGCAGCGGTGTCGGCGAATTCCACTTCCACATGAGTACTCGGAGCATTAGCATCTCCTATATCAATAGCATAGCCCGTATGATGTTCGCTATAACCTGGAGGGGCACTCACTTCAGCTCTTTTAGCCGCATCCTGTGCCCTTTGTTCCTTAATGCCAAAAAAGAGCTGCTCTTGGACTTCTGTGGTACGAAACGCCGAAACCGCCGTTAAGTTTATCCCCTCTGCTCTGGCATCTGCCTGCATTTGGATAAACTTTTTGGCAGCAGCAGAGCGCATTTTCAGTCTACCGTCGCTGGTAATCGGTTCTAGAGATTCTGGAGGGGCTACATCATAGGGTAGATGTCCCAATAATCCTCTTGGTTGAGTTTGAGCTGAATCGACCTCAGCCTCATCAAGCGAAGACTCAGCTTCCTTGGCTATCGGCGGTTTTGCGGAAGTCTTTTTTAGGGAAGATGGAGCAGGGGCAGGAGGTTGTTCGGCAGTTTCCAACGCAGGCTGAGGACGGGGGGATAGAACCATCATTGATAGTAAACCCACAATGCCCAAACAAAATACCATGCCAAAAATCAGAGGCAAAGATAGTCCTGTAGGGGACTTTTGCGGTAATTCGAGGTCTTCTCTTATTGCTTCTGGAATTTCGATCTCATCCATAATATAGTCAACAATTGTTATTTTATTTGTCAGCTATTAGTTTCTGTGCAACATTGTCTTGCTGAGCGGCGAAACAGACGGCTTGGGCTACTACCGTAGCTACTCTAGAATCGAAAACAGAAGGAATTATATGTTCTCGATCTAGCTCTCCGTCATCGACTAAATTAGCGATCGCCTTAGCAGCTTCCAAATACATATTGGTAGTAATTGCCGAGGCTCGACAGTCTAACGCACCACGGAAAACTCCAGGAAAGGCTAACACATTATTGATTTGATTGGGGTAGTCACTGCGCCCAGTTGCCATTACGGCTACGTCATCATAAATCAACTCTGGTTGAATTTCGGGGATCGGATTTGCCATCGCGAAGACGATAGGCTGTTTTGCCATAGTTTGTATCATTGCTGGAGTTACTACTCCTGGAGCACTAACTCCCAAAAATACATCGGCATTTTTGATCGCATCTGCTAAATTCCCGCTGGAGTCTACGGCAAATTCTTGCTTTTTGGGATTGAGATTATCCCTTTTAGTAGAAATAATCCCTTTCGAGTCGCAAATAATAATCTTGCCTGCCCCTGCTTTTTTAAGCAGTTGAGCGATCGCGATTCCCGCTGCTCCCGCACCATTGATCGCAATTTTGATGTCGGCGATTGATTTCCCAACTAATTTAAGCGCATTATACAAGGCGGCCAAAACAACAATAGCCGTCCCATGCTGATCGTCATGAAACACAGGAATATCTAGCTCCTGCCTTAGTCTTTGCTCGATTTCAAAACAGCGAGGGGCAGTAATATCTTCGAGGTTGACTCCCCCAAATACAGGGGCAATTTGCTTGACGACTTTAATGATTTCTTCAGTATCTTGAGTCGTCAAAGCAATGGGGAATGCATCGATCCCAGCAAATTCCTTGAACAACAAAGCTTTTCCTTCCATTACGGGTAAGGAAGCTTCTGCACCCAGATTACCCAAGCCTAAAACCGCGCTGCCATCGGTTACTACTGCCACGGTGTTGCTTTTAATTGTCAGATTGTAGACTTCGGCAGGATTTTCGGCGATCGCTCGACAGATTCTGCCAACTCCTGGAGTATATGCCATTGCCAAATCTGATTGAGAATGTAGGGGAAGCTTGCTCTCAACGCTAATTTTTCCTCCTTGATGGATGGCAAACGTGCGATCGTCGTAGCTAATTACCTTGACGCTAGGCAGGTTTTCGATTGCAGCGATTATTTCATCTCCCTGCTCGGTACTAGAAGCATCGATAGTTAATTCTCGCTGAGTATACTTAAGGTTGCGCTGTAGCAAAACAATATCTCCCAGGCTTCCACCAACGGAGGCGATCGTACTCATAATTGAAGCCAGCGCACCAGGGCGATTGGGAATTTCTAATTCGACTTTCAAACTAAAGCTAGCACTGGGATTTAGATCTACCATTGTTTACTTTGGGTTGTAGATATAGGGTTAAGGGTTAAGGAAAGAATGACTTATACTTTAGCAGTTGAGCGTCATTTTCTCGGTTCTATCTGTCTTCACAGATTTGGTCGGATATTCATAGGCTCTAGGAAAAAGGCTCTAGGCTCTAGCAATTGAAAGAGTCTTTAGCAGTTTTAGAAACCAGTTTGACTTTGAGCAGACAGTTAGAAATTAGCAACCTAGATTCAATGAAGAATACTAGACGCAGAAGGAAAAACCGATAAGGCGATCGCTTCTTCATAAGATACGATCACTTTCTTCGAGATATCAAGAGGGTTTTCAGCCTTTACCCAGCGTAAATGAAGAAATACAAGAAATTTCCGAGTTAACTAAAACTCGAGTCTTGATTGGCAATTGGCAGTAAAGATCTAAAACTCGTTAAAGTTTGCCTCGTAATCTGGTGGCAGATCGAATTCTTCGGCAGTTTCGAGATCTAAATCTGACTCGATTAACTGTTGGATTTGTTGCTCCCAGTCGCGACCAATTTGCACCGTAATGTCTGATTTCAAATATCCTGTGCTTTCTACCACTACGTTGCCTACACCCAGTATCGATTTCACCTCGTTAGCTGCTTGATTGTCTCCAGACTGAGCGATAATTCTTGTCCTGGCGAGGGGGTCTTGCCAATTTTTGGTAGCAAATACGCGCTGATAGCCAGCTTCTCTAAGGGTATCCAATGCAGACTGCAATACCTGCTGATCTCTAGTGCTGTCCTGCACGGCTATTCTAATTCTGGGATTGCTGACACCATCTCTCTTGCTTAAGGTAGTGTAATTACGATCTGAGTTGCCATAAGAGATCGGCATGTTGAAATGATCGACCATCAACTTTTTGATGCTTTTGTGATGGGGTAGCCAATAGCTTACGGTTTCGTCTCCGCTATTAAAATCTCCTGGCAACATCATCATATTGACATGAGATCTGTCTCTTTCCGAGGCAAAATTAGCTAATGCCATCAGTTCTCTCACGGTCAAATTAGTATCTAGATGAGACTGAATTACCGATAGTATCTTAGGAATTTTAACTACCGTAGCTGGTTTGAGAGTCTGTTCGACTGCCGATCGCATCAGCATTTGCTGGCGCTGCACTCGCGATATATCGCCATAGCCATCATAACGATAGCGCAGAAACTGTAGCGCCTTATCTCCGTCTAGATGCTGAATACCTTTTTTGAGATCGATATAAAGGTGTTGGCTGAAATCGTTATATTTCATGTCCTTGGGCACGTTAACAGTTACTCCACCCAAAGCATCGATCAGCTTTTCTACGCCCTGAACATTAACTCGTACATAGCGATCGATATTGATTCCACCCAATAACTCGCTGACGGTAGAAGCAGCTAGGGCTGGACCTCCGTATTCATTGGCGTGATTGATTTTCCTTACGCCGTATCCGTCAATATAAACCCGAGTATCTCTGGGAATCGACAGTACCGAGACTTTTTCTTGTTTGGGGTCGAATCGTAACAGCAGCATGCTGTCGCTCAACCCATCAAACGAGTTGACCAAGTGAAGATAGCCCACGTCCAGCTTTTCAAACTCAACACCCTTCTTTTCGAGGTCGGAGCTAATTACTTTGATCCCCAATACCAAGACGTTTACAGGGCGATCTAGCTCGGGCAAGGTGAGATTCTTCGCCCGAACGGTCTTTTCTTGACTAAAGACTTTTTGCTCTTCCAGACTCAGCTCGGCTTTTTGTAGAGGAGATGCTGTAGATAAAGTCACCGCCAAAAACGCTCCGACTCCTGCTGATAGTAAGGAAACACCAGCTAAACCCAAACCAATTAGAACTGCTTTTCCTTTATTCAACTTCCTTTTTTTGCTGGTGTGACGGTAGTTAATTGAATCAACTCGATTACTAGAATGTCTGCCCGAAGGATTTGTCTGATAAGCTTTTCTAATCGGCACTAGATACCCTCTTCTTAAATAAAATTAACTGTATTTCTCTAAGTAAAATTAAGATATTTATATAAACAAATGTAATTCAATCAATATTAGCAGCTATTTGTTAGTAGAAATACCCAGAATTCTATTTATGGTCTTAAAGACTTATTTTCGTTTCAGCAAAAAAGCTCGGACTACATAATCTGTATTTGGGTATCAGTAGCTAAAAAAATACTTTATCGATTCTAACTTCCTCACTAAAGTAACGACAGTTTGTGGTAGTGGCAACTATCGAGATAGATAAATTTACTATTTTCTAGCCGTTATGGCTCAATTGAGAGTTTATCTTACATCTATTCAGAACTTTTTCTACCCAAACGAGTCATCAAAATTGTACAGGTAATAAAATAAATGGTGGTGACGATCGCATTGGCATAAAGCAGCCTAAAGGAAAGGAGTCCCGAAGCACTAGCCGCACCTAGCGACAGGGAAGAATAGGAGATCAGCCAGGCTAGAGCTAATTTCAAAGAAAGCTGACTGGCTTTTTTTCGTTCTCGATCCTCTGGCAAATTAGTCAAACCGTTTTCTGGCGATCGATATAATGTCCATATAGATGGAAAAACACCAAATACGGGCAGTAGATATATCCACAGTTTGAGGTGTCGCTCTATTTTGGGGGGATGGGACAATCGATTATTCATAGATTGTATGGCTAAAATTCAGATTAAAGTTTGATGGTAGATTCGATTAAAAATGACATTACGGCAATTGTCCTAGCAGGGGGAGAAAGTTCTCGTATGGGACGAGATAAAGCCTTGCTTGTCAGAGAAAATCAGACGCTATTAGGGCGAATTTGTGCGATCGCCAGTGAGGTGGGAAAAATTGTCTATGTGGTCACTCCTTGGATAGAAAAATATCGTTCTATTGTGCCTCCTAACTGTCAACTAATCGAAGAAAAATTGGTTTTGAACGCCAAGTCCAATACACCCATAATTGGCTTCTGTCAGGCTCTGTATTTAGTCAAAACAGAATGGGTTTTATTGCTTGCCTGCGATTTACCTTATTTATCTTCGTCTCAAGTAAAGCAATGGTCTAAAGCTTTGGCAACAGTGTTACCCACAGAAATTGCTCTGTTACCGCGACATTCTAAAGGTTGGGAACCTTTGTGTGGTTTTTACCGCCGTCGCTGTCTTTGCTCCTTTGAGGCGTATATTGACGATGGAGGCAGTTCCTTTCAAGGATGGTTAGATCGCAATCCCGTCAGAGAATTACTATTAACCGATAAAAGCTGTTTGTTTAACTGCAATACTCCCCAAGACTGGCAGTCAGTTAAAGACTGCTCTTAGCAGAATTAGTCGATATTTGCGTTTTGAGCCTTTGGAGATAATCGCGATCAAATCCTCGACTTCTCAAGCCAACAAGATGGTGATAGATAAATACCGCTTCGATTTTTTTGCTCGGATCTTCTTCATCTTTCCAGGTTAGGTATTGATGAGAACTACTTTTTTTTACTTTGCTTCTATTGCCTGCAAAGCCGAGTAAATCAGTTACTTCTTTGATGCTTAGGAAGTCGTTATTGGGCTCGAATTTAGTGCGATAGCGAGTTAGATAATATTGTTTGACTAGTTTGCGCCACTTTTGCGGGGTTAGAATATTGCCACTGTCGTCACAGACAGCCAATTTTGGCGAGGGATTCTGGAGATTGCAATAGCGATCTCTTTGTGTCTGAGCTAGGGTTTTGTCTGCAATTAATAAGCTTGTCAAACTAAAAATAGTCGATAAAATCGGGAGTAGTGTTTTTTTCATCGATTCAAAATATTGAATGTAGTTATTAAATGAACTGGTGAAAATTCATTCAATAACCGATCTATATTCAGCATTCCCGACTCATGAAATTAAAATAGCAGTTCCACCAAAACTTTCTATTATCCCGATCCCATACTCTGGAGATAAATGCCGACACAATCTCGTTCCCAGTCCAAAAAGTCCCAAACTCCTCAAGTTAGATTCAGATATTTCGTCCAGTCTATTTTATCCGTTGCTCGGTCTTGGCAGAATTTAGACTGGATCTTGCTACTGTCTGTCATGGGAGTGACTGCTTTTGGCGGCTTTAGTATTTATAGCACTGAAGTGGGAACCAGACACAATTATAGCTATCAACACTGGACAATCGGCATTTTGGGCTCGATTTTAGTATTTCTACTTTCTCGCTGGCGCTATCAAATTTTGCTGCGCTGGTACTGGGCGATCTATGCCTTAACTAATTTATCTCTAATTGCAGTGATGGTGACGGGGGTAACTGCCAAAGGAGCGCAGCGCTGGATTACCATTGCGGGCTTTAACGTTCAACCTTCTGAATTTGCCAAAATCGGCATGGTAATTGTCTTAGCCGCCCTGTTGCACGATCGCGATGGCGCAGATCTTCAAACCGTCTTGAGAACTCTAGCTATTACTGCTGTGCCCTGGGGTTTGGTTTTTCTACAGCCAGATTTGGGAACTTCCCTGGTTTTTGGCGCGATCGTAATTAGCATGCTCTATTGGGCAAATGCCAAGACTGGCTGGCTGATTTTGATGATTTCTCCCTTGTTCTCAGCAATTTTATATCATTTGTATCTTCCAGGCTGGCTGCTGTGGGTTTTAAGCGTTGCAGGAATTGCCTGGTTGACTTTACCCAGTAAAGTCATATCGACCCTCAGTGCGATCGCCATTAATTTGGGGGCTGTAGAGCTAGGTAACGTTTTTTGGGGAATTTTGAAAGATTATCAAAAAGCCAGACTAATTATGTTTCTCGACCCCGAACAGGATCCACTTGGTGGAGGGTATCACCTAATTCAGTCTCGCATTGCCATTGGTGCGGGAAAATTTTGGGGCAGAGGATGGCACCAGGGGACGCAAACCCAGCTAGATTTTATCCCCGAGCAGCACACAGACTTCATTTTTTCGGCGGTAGGAGAAGAATTTGGCTTCTTGGGCAGTATTTTACTAATTGGGCTGTTCTGGCTGATTTGTATGCGATTAATTTGGATTGCCTGCACTGCCAACGATAACTTTGGTTCGTTGATGGCGATCGGCGTCCTGGCGATCGTAGCATTTCAAACTACGATCAATCTCAGCATGACTATTGGGCTTGCTCCAATTACGGGGATTCCTCTACCCTGGATGAGTTATGGAAGATCCTCTTTGCTTTCAGGATTTATTAGCCTGGGACTAGTGGAATCTGTGGCAAATTTTCGCGGAACCAGAAACAGTCTGTCTAAAAGCAGACAGTAGACAGAGGATTTATCTATGTTGGACGCTCACCCATAGGACTCGATCTTCTCCTTACCGTCGGGCATAGCTGGGGTAAATTTCTTCAAGCCCAAATACTGATGAGAAATATGCCACAGATAGAGAGGATTGAGAACTGCATAACGTTGCCATAGTCTTTTTGGCTCCTGAGCCAGACGAAACAGCCACTCAAAACCAGCATTCTGCATCCATTGAGGAGCTTGGGGTAAAGTACCTGCATGGAAATCAAACGCAGCACCTACAGCCAAGATGGGGATGTTGAGTAAATCGCGATATTCATAAGCCCAAGTTTCTTGACGTGGACAACCCAGTCCGAGAAAAACTGCGTTTGCACCACTGTCTTTAATTCTTTGCACCAGTTCGGCTCTTTCCGAATCGGACAGCCTTCTAAATTTGGAAGCCTCCATACCAGCAATCTGCAACCCTGGATACATCTGAGCTAAATTGCTAGCAAATTTTTTGAGAGTTTCCTCTTTACTACCATAGAGATAAATACTTAAATTTTCTTTGGCTAAGGACTCTGCTACTTTTAAAGTTAGGTTTGGACCGTAAACGCGATCTGGAAGCTGCTTTCTGTGCAGCCAAGACAAAGCCCAGCGCACTGGCTGTCCGTCGGGTACGACTAAGTCTAGTCCGTTCAATCGTCTGGCATGAATCCGATCTAAAAATCCTGTCATTACTCCATGTACTGCTAAAGCACTGACGGAACAGGCTTCTTTCTTCTTAGCAGCAGCGGTAATTTTGGCTACGGCAGACTCATAATCTACCGCATTGATATTAATGCCTAATATTGAATACTTTCCTTGGTCAATCATTGCTGATTCCACCTCTCAACGCCACTTTCATAGATTTCAGTTAAGATTTGATTTATGTCATATTTGAGAGACCAATCTGGATAATGAGATTTAAACTTTGCCAAATCGCTGATATACCAGATATGGTCGCCGCTACGGTTGTCATCCGTGTAGGAATAATCCAATTTTTTACCCGAAAGTTTTTCCGAGATTTCGATCGCTTCTAACATCGAACAATTACTTTCTCGACCGCCACCAATATTGTAGATTTCGGCGATACGAGGATTTTTATAAAACTCATAAAAGGCAGCAATCAAATCTGAGGAATGGATATTGTCCCGCACTTGCTTGCCTTTGTAGCCATAAATCGTGTAGGGCTTGCCGATGGCAGTACACTTGACTAAATACGCCAGAAAGCCATGCAGTTCTGTACCTGAGTGATTGGGACCAGTCAAACAACCACCGCGAAAAGAAGCCGTGCGAATGCCAAAATAGCGTCCGTATTCTTGAACCAAAACATCAGCAGCCACTTTAGAAGCGCCAAACAGAGAATGTTTGCAATTATCAATACTCATAGTTTCAGGAATGCCCGAGTGATAAGCATGAGATTCGTCTATTTCCCAGCGTTTCTCCAATTCGACTAAGGGAAGATTGTTAGGAGTGTCTCCGTATACTTTGTTGGTAGAAGTAAAGATAAACACTGCTTCGGGACAGTACTCGCGGGTTGCCTGGAGCAAATTAAGCGTACCATTGGCATTGACGGTAAAGTCGGAAAAAGGATCGCTAGCAGCCCAATCATGAGAAGGTTGAGCTGCGGTGTGAATAATTAAAGAGATATCTTTTCCATAGTGTTGAAAGATGGCTTTGATATCCTGATAATCTCTAATATCTACTTCTTTGTGCTCGTAGTTATCAACCTCTTTTTCTAATCTTTGGCGATTCCATTTGGTTGAAGCTTCTTCTCCAAAAAAGAATTTCCGCATATCGTTGTCTATACCAACAACATCCATTCCTATACTGCTAAAAAATCTCACGGCTTCAGAGCCAATCAGACCAGCCGAACCAGTGATAATTGCTACGCCCATACTTGAACTATAATCTCTAACTAATAATTTCTAATTTTGTTACTGCTTAAGTGCATTTATACAATATAAAACCAAAGAACCTCAGATTTAAGTCATTTGTGTTTCTCTTTTGTGTATTTTCTACTAAATATATTCACGAGGAATTTTTGCCATATTACTATGGAAGCTGGAAAGATGTCGATAGCTAATATGCAATCTCTATTAAAAAAATATTTGAGCAAAAAATATATCGATGATACTATCGCTTAGTTTCAAAAAATAAATCCTTGATAGTCAAACTAAAAACTTGTGAATTAGCTAAAGCAGTGTAAAATTGGCTTATTACAATTATTTTCAAGGCTTTGATCGCGAAACAATTCGCGATTTTATCATTTACAGTTTAGCTTACCCAAACAAAAGAATTTGCTTGACTGTTTGTATTTAATTACTAGTAGTTTTAAGTCAAAATATTATTATGATCGTCGGAATATTTGAAGTCAGCGAGCCAAATCATTACTCTGCTGTCAATGGCTTGGTTAAAACTTATGCAAGCGATCCTAACAATGAGATAATAGTTTACACCCTACCTTCTATTGAAAAAGCACTTTTAGAAAATGGTCTACCCAATAATTCTAGATTAGTTGTTTTGCAGGAAGATCGATCTTTAAAAGAGCTTTTTGAAGAAGCTGAAAAGATTAGCTTCGACCGCATTCATGTCTGTACTATTTTCGATAATTATTCTGAATTTGGTCAGTTTAAACCTCAAACAAAAGATGTCTATTTTCACGTACATCAGGTTGAAGAGTGGTATAACGACGATTTAGAAAGAGCGATTAAAACCTTAATTCCTATGATTAAGAATAAAGATCAAAATCGGCAATATTCGCGCATTATAGCCAGATCGCTAATAGACTATGTATTTTATCGACCGATTAGAAAAAAAATACTGCAGAACTTTGACGCAAACTATAATTTGCGGTTAATCGTTCACAGCGAAGGACAAAAAGAAGCACTACAAGAATACTCTCAATCTCCGATTACGATCTTTCCTTTTGCTATTTATGAGGGCATGACAGACTCTTCCCAAGAGAATGAGAAGCTGCGCATTTGTGTTCCTGGGGTGATTAGCCAAACTAAAAGAGACTACTTATCTTTATTTCAAGCCCTCGAACAAAATGCCGCAGAATTGAAAGATCGCATCGATATTTATCTGTTGGGATACATTACAGACAGAGAAAAAGATGCCATGGACAAAGCGATTCAAAAACTGATTGACAGTGGCTATCAAGTTTCATATCACGATACCTTTGTTTATGGGGAAGAATTCGATCGCGCCATCTCTCAAAGCGATATCTTGCTCAACAATCAATTTGTTCGTAAAAATGGGACAGAAGTTTATGGTAAAACCAAAGAATCTGGCATGATCTTCAACATGCTCAGAGCCGCCAAGCCAGGATTTTTACCCAGAGAATATAGCGTTTCCCAAGAGTTTCATGACTGTACTTTATTCTTTGATGATTACAACAATTTGGTAGATTTAATCAAAGAAATTGTTGGCAATCCTGCCAGACTCGAGCAGTTAAAAACTTCAGCTCAACAACTGTCCTTTAGCTACTTACCCGATAATTTATATCCTCGACTAGTAGCTACAGAGTAAATTCTCTAGCGGTTAGTTTTGAGCCATAGCGATCTGTTCCATCATTTGGTTTATTTCCTCTTGTAACGCTGTATTCCACTGATGGCGACGCTCTGCCAAATCCAAGTTTTGTAGAGAGAGTTCCCTGACTGCTGTGGCAATCGACTCGACTGAATTATCAACTATCTTCGCCCAGCTGCCAAATAGCTTTTCTGTAAGCGAGGTCTTGCTGATTACTAGCTGTGTATCGGATGATAATGCTTCGCAGGCACCGCTGGGCTGGGTAGCGTTGCTGGTAGTTAGAACCAAGGCAGCAAGACTGGAACAAAGCATTCGATGATACTCTTCAATAGACAAAAAACCAGTCAAGTTAACGTTATCTAGTGCTTTAAGGCTAGCAGCAGTTTTTGGATCGAGTTTATTAACATTAGCAGTGACAATAAACTGATACTCGTGCAGTTCTTTCATTGTGGCAATCAAAAGCTCTACAGGCTCATCCCAAGGATCGAAAGAAGCAATAGCTAAAATCTGTTTGGGGTTTCTTTTTAACGGCTCATCTAACACGATTGGAACGATAGGATCGCAGATGGTAAACAACCGAGCATCTGGAGCAATTTTACTGACTAACTGATACATTTCTGAATTGTGGACGATTATACCCAAAGCATTGCGAATTAAAGTATCGCTCAAGGGTAGTTTGCGCCACATTTCTACTTGAAATAATGGGTTATGAGCATCAATTAGGTATGGAGTCTTGGTCAGCAATGGAGGTAAGGCACTAAAAGTAGGAGGACATTGAGCTACTACAAAATCTGGTTTGCTAGTTAAAATGTCCTTAATGCTGGCTAGCAATTTGATGGCATAGTCTAATGGTCTTAAGTATTTATTCCCAAACAGATGAGGGAAAAATTTTAGATTGCAGTCGATTAATGACGCGAGAACTTCTGGTCTTCTTTGATATTTTTTCCAGACTAAAAACAGACCAGAGACTTGATGCTGAGTTTTGGAATCGGACATTGGTATGGATAGAAGATTGTGGTGAAAATTACTTGATGTTCAAATATTTGATGTTCAAAATTCTTAGCTTAATTTGATAGATAGATCGGGCGATCGCAAGTATCAAACTCGAACTGAAAACATTCTATATCCTCACGAAAATATTCTTGTACCAACTCTACGGATGCAGAGTCGTAGTAAACTTTATAATCTCTCACTCTATTGTTGGATTGATTCTTTATTTTCAGATTTCTGCCTATTTGTTCGGCTCCTTCAATACCTATTGCGCTGAGTATTTCGGCAAAATCACCGTACAAATTAGAAAATCTGCCTATTCGGTCGACAAGAATTTTACCTTCTTCATCTCTAAGAAAATCTAGCTGTAGTGGGGGGTTCGACTCTAGATAATATTTGAGAAATTCGCTAAAAGAGAGCTTATTTGCTATTTCATAATCGACGTGAGCTTTGGTTCGCTTGATATAAAAGTAGAGACTAGCCAGCCAGTCCCAGCTATTGCGAACATAGGCAAACTTATAATATCGGTCGAAATCGGACGAGCCGAGTATTTGTTTTAAAGCGACAGCTTTTTCGTGTTTTTGGTATCCAGTCAACCAACTCCTTCCATAGTCCCACAGACCAAACGTCCTATCTATAACGCCAGCCAGTTTTCTGGTGAGGTAATAGTCATGTGCCAGCCGATCTTTATAGCAACAGTATTTAATTAGCCTATCTATTATTGCTGTACCAGCAGTCTTATAGATATGAATAAAAATAAATTTTTTACTATGAGATACTAAAGTCATCGTTTTTTATTCAATCTATTTATTTAAATAAAGTCTTGGCTTGTGGATAAGCCAAACATATCATCTTCCCCGAGTTAAATAAAAGGCTAATTTCTTTAAAAACCAGGGCAAGTAAATATCAAATAACTCTCAACCAGTATAGTTCTGATTACGTCTTGTGCATTAGGGGAACAGGAAATTATTCAGGACGTTTTTAAATGTCTTTAAATGCTGATCGTATACCAGTGGTTCTAAATCCGATTCCCAACACGGGAGTGGAATATGCTTTTTAACATTTAGTTAAAAGAGCCATAATTGTTCTGACTACATGCGGGGAGTACCCCTTTGTGACTCCTGACTTCTGACTTAATAAAGATAGTGCTTGCTTATTATCTACATTACAAAGAAGCTTTGTTACTGCGCGATTTAAAACGCAGAGAGAGATGTAACTCATTTAATTGAGACTGAATATAAGATAGCAATCCGTTAATAAAAATCACGATCCCAAACATTTCAAACAATTCTTCCGTAGTAGAAGCCAATCCATACACAGTATTGTACCCGCTGCGATCGGCAAGATATCCGCCAACCATCTCCATCCCCAGCGTTCCCGAGAGATATACAGCACCAGCCAAGATAAACAAATTTCTGGTTTTGGGCGGTAAGTTAAAAATAAACTTTCTGTAGCTAATTAAGAAAATACCAACTAAAAAGAAGCCAGGAATTACCCAAGTAAAATAAAAAATTCCTTCGGCATTCAACGCCTCGCGTAAAATAGGAATCAACAGTTCGTGATAACTGCACATCTCATCTATCGCCATAAGCGAAAAGATAATCGATAGTCCCTTCCAGTGTTTAATATATCGAGCATTTTGAGCTTTTCTTAAAGTGGTGATGATAGCCAAAAGATAGCTGCAAAATCCTAAGGTTAAGGCTGAGTAAAGAGTAGGTAAATTAGATTCTTGATCGAAATTGAAATAGCGAGAAATCAGTTCGGTGCCATTAGTTGCGTTTAGCCAACGGATAAAAAATCTTTCCGAGAGATTCAAAATAATCAGTATGGCAATAACTGAAAGTAGAAAGCGAGTAACCCTTTTTGCTGATAGGTTGTATGCGGGTAGCTCGAGTTGATTGGGAAAATGACTAGACCCCATGAATATCCCTCAAGTGATACTAAACGACAATTTCTTAATATTACCTTAACCAACTCATAATTTAATACCCATGTAGTGTTAACTTTATGCAATTTTCACAGACCGTATTTGTTTTTTCCACAGGCAATTGCGCCAAAAAAGGATGCTAATCTAACTGAATAAAGAACAGTTCAATTTACAATCTCAAAGGCAAAAAAGCATAGCTAGCAATGCTGACAATAAAAAAACAGATTGTTCGTTCCGCTTGTTTTTTACTGATTAAAATAATAAAATGCGCGTTGTAATATAATCTCTCTGATAGCCACTAGCTTACGCACCGTGTTTATTTTTTTAGCCTAACTTTTAATCTTTAATTTCTAAATTGGGCTGATAAATACCAAATTGAATATTTTAGAAAACTTTTCTTTTTATAGTTATGCTATATAATATTTAAATCTATGGTGCATATCTCAATAATTATGCGTAAAAGGGCAAGAAGTATAATGTCTCGCGTGGAGATCTTACTCTTTTAAGGACTGTCTCTAATTGTGCCAAACGCCAGCTTTTTGTAGCAAAAAATATAAATTTTCAAGCTAGTTTTTTCTATGATTGCCTTCACTATTGCATTAAAGTCGAAGCAAGTATCCAGAAATTGGAAATATACATGCAGCTTACTAGAAAGAACGTTACATTCAATTTACAACCAGACAAACAAGGATTTTAAAGTAATAATTGTATGTCACGAAAAGCCCACACTATCCTCATCATATCCAGACATAATATATTATCAGGTTAATTTTCCTCCTCCAGAAAAAAGCTACCATCAAATGGTTTTGGACAGAGATCTCAAAGAAATTTTGGGACGTAAAGTCGCCAAGTCGCTGGAGTCCGATTACATTATGGTAGTCGATTCTGACGACTGTATCAGCAAAGAGATTTGCAGCTACATCCAGCAAAAACCGAATAAGCATTCTGAAGATGTTGATGTTTTTTTTGCCGATAAAGGATACATGTTTTACGAAGAATCTCGTAAAGTCGTACCAAAATCGGGGCTATATCACTGCTGCGGATCGACAGTTGCCTTAAAAACAGAGCTTTGTGATGTTCCCGACAGTTGGGAATATAGAGATTTAGTAGGGTTTAAAGAGAGTGGCAAATTCTTTTCCCATGGCGATTTGGCTACCCACTGGCAATCTAAAGGCAAAAAATTGACTAGGTTTCCTTTTAAAAGCTGCATCTATGTAAGACCTAGTTTTGAACCGAGTCTAGATGCAACCAGAAATTCTTTATCTTCATCCATTGCCAGAAGAGACATCAAGCTGTTGCTATCTCCTTTAAGGCGCAAAGTAAGCAGGCTACTGAATTCTCGCAGCGTTACTCAAGATGTCAAGGATGAATTTGGTTTTTATTTGATAGATCGCGACTACTCCGAGCAAAATTAGTTAGCTCGAAGGCACTTCCGCAAATGCGATCGCTTTGGGTAATGGGAGATAAATTTGATCTTTAGTTTTGTTGTTTGAAAAACTGTTGGCTCGTGGCTTAAAGCTTAAATCTATCGACTGGGAGCTTCTCTCAACGCTCTTGCCACAGCGTTCCAGGCTGGTTTGCGCAGATAATATCGATCTAAAAGTAGTGGACGAACTGGCGCTCCATCATTTCGAGGAGCAAAATCTGAAAGCCAAGTATAGCGATCGCTCAATCCCCAACTAATAATAGTAGTTACCGCTGGCTCGTCTAACGCTACAGAAAGGTATTCATAATAGGCTTGAGCAACAGCGCGATCGCGTTTGACAATATCCCTGGGAAGCTTATTGTCTCTAACATCCAGTTCTGAAATTATAATTTTAATTCCCATACTGGCGACATCGCTGAGGAATTGGCGAAATTTTTTGGCGTCAAATTCCTGATTACGATGACCTTCAAGATGGCTTTGAATGCCCAAGGCATGAACGGGAGTATTTCTCGCTTTTAGCCTGCTTAAGAGGTTTAAAACCGCTTCTCGACGTTGTTCTTCATAACTATTACCAAAACGATTGCTGTAGGTAAGTCCATTATCGTTATAAGTAAGGATAGCATTTGGATCAGCTTGAGCGGCAAGTTTGAAAGCACGCTCGATATAGTTGCCTCCCAAAAAGTTGAGCCAGGCAGGATACTTTTCTCCTCTTACTCCACTGATAGTCGTATCCTTTAAATTATCGGCTCGACCATCTTCTACTCTAATCCCTTCGTTAACTACATCCCAAGAACTTACCTGCCCTGCATAACGTTGGGCTATGGTATTGATGTGGTTGACAAAAATTTGGTCTATTTCTTCATTAGTAGTGCTACTATCTTTGAATTTATCAACCAGCCAAGGTGAATTAAATTCATTCCAAATAAGAGGATGACCTCTGAAGATAAGATTATTTTGCTGGGCAAAATTTAAGAAGGCATCGGTTTGGTCGAAATTATAATTGTTACTACCAAAAGGTCCTACAGTAACACCAAAAAAGCCTCCAATAATCACCCCATATTCCCGCAGAAAAGCTCCTCTAAATTGGCGAGCATTAATAATTTTTCGAGCAGATATTTCAGCATGACCTCCGTAATCGATACCCTTAGATGCAGCTAGCTGACGTAGACTGGTTCCTAGATCTCTTTTATTTTCTTCTATTAAACTGCTAATGTACTTGTCTGTTTTTCGGGCTTGTACGGCAGAATGTAAACCCTGAGCGGCTAAAATAGAACTGCCAAAACCACCCAGCCCAATTAAAAAATAGCGTCTTCCTTTGTTGTATTTATTCTTAGTCATAGAGGTAATTTTTTGACTTTACTTAGCTTTATCTTGTTAATTGCGTTTAAGTCGATTGCCTCGAGTATTTATAAATAGCTCCCCACAGAAAAACCATCAATAGAAACTCCGATGTAATAGTCGCCCAGATGGCTCCATGCCATCCATAACGGGGAATTAACCAAAGATTGAGCAAGCCATTGATTGCTGCTACTAATACCTGAGTAAATGTTCTTGCACCTTGATGATTTGCTCCTGTTAGAGTATCCGCTGCAAATAGGTGCATGGTTCTAAAAATAATTGTGGGAGAAAGCCAAAGCAGAGCATAAACCGAATCTTGATATTGACTACCCAAAATCTTAGGTATCAGTGGAGAGAAAATAAAAATACCTACAATAGCTGCTAGGGAATAGCCACAAGACATCGGCAATAATTTTTTGCACAGGGCAAAACTTCCCTTGATACCCTTTGCACCCTGCTGGAAAAACTTGCTAAAAGAAGCTAATGCTACAGAGAGAATGGGGGTAAAGGATACATTTAGAATATGATAAGCTACACCATATATTCCTGTTGCCTCCAGAGTTGACAGTTTGGCCAACATAGATTTGTCGAGATCGTTATAAATATTTTGAGCCGAGATACCCACAGCAAAAGAGAGCCCCAGTCTCAACTCGCTGGTAATCTTAGAGAAATTAAATTTGGGATACGTCATCTGTCTGACGAGCAAAAAGCTCGTAGCCACAGAGGAAACAAAAGTAGCAAAACAGTACAGAGCGCACCAGATTAGAATACTAGGGTTTTCAAAACAAGTTAAGAAAACAATCGCGGCGAAAAATCGATTGAGAGAAACTAAGACAATTGATTTTGCCGTGTAGCCCATCGAGCCAATGGCAATAAAAGCATCTCTAGCAGCATCGTTTAGTCTGAGGAAAATCAGGTTAGATAAGGCTACCAGAAATACTGCATAAATCGATATGTTCGGGATAGCTATAAATCGATAAACGATTAAAATTAGAGAGATAAATAATGAGCCAAACAGCAGAATTTTTAAAATCGCGGTTCCCCAATATTCCCGAAACAAACTGCGATCGCGGGAGACATTTTGAATCAAGACTTCCCCGCTTCCCCAGCTAGCAAAGGGTATAAAAATAGAGACAATCGCCACAATTCCTACATAAGCTCCATATCTTGCTGGTTCAAAGCTACGAGCCAAAATAACAAAATAAACTCCTTGAACCACCAATCTTAGGATGAACGATTGAAAAATTGTCCAGGAGTTCCTTAGGGTATTGCTTTCTATTAGACTATCGAATTTGGAAATTAAGCTTTTTTTCGACATGAATTAAGCAACTGGGGCGATCGTTTTTTTGGCGGGACTTCTTTGAGGCTTAATTTTCATCGAGTAAATTGCAGCTAAGGTGATTATCCAAACATTATTAGAAGACAAAAACGACACCTCTGTCATATTGGAAAAGATTGTATATATCAGAAGTAGAAATATCCAGAGCATCCGTAAATCTTTGAAAACCAAATATTTATACAAAGACTTAAACAAACAGCCAAAATAGCCAATAACAAAGGTAATCAGACCGATTAGTCCCAAATTCAGCCACATTTGAACATAGCCATTGTGAGAGTGAACGGGAGTCCAACTATGCACCTGCCATAATACAGTTGCTTCCCTGCTGCTCCCTGAAAAAAAGCTGCCATAGCCGTATCCCAGCCAAGGCTTTTCTTGAATAAACTGCCATAAAGTACTCCACAATTCAGTTCTCCCAGATAAAGTTGCATCTTTTTCGTTAACGCTCAAAAAGGCATCAAAATTAGCCAAAAATAGAAACAAAATTACACAGCTAAAAATCAAGAAAAGCAAAACCATCAACACGCTTTTCCTAGACGTTATTGACAGCCTTTTCAAACCTTGGGCGATTAAAAAAATAAATATTACGCTCATTAGTGCCGTTGCTGATTCACTAAAGTAAACTACGATAACCGACAGCCAACAAAGAGCTTGGAAAAACAATTTATACTTTCTATCAGCGCTTAACTGCATAGAAAAATAGAAAGTCATAAATCCAGCAAACATAGTTTCTCCCAAGCCATTCTTATGGGGAAAAATTCCTTGCCATGCACCAACAATAGCATCAGTATTCATGATTCCGTATTGAGGCAAAGCTAAGGCAAAAATAATGCTAAAAAACAGACCAATGGCAGAAGTCCACCCATATATATTTAACTGCTGCTTGAAGTCATACCGAGAGCCTAAATATAGCCCAAACATAGTAGCTCCCATCAGAGAAATTACCTTTCTAAAAGCAATATCGGGGACAGCAGACCAACTTACAGAAAACATGGCTAGTCCGATTAAAAGCATTAGCCAGAAATGACCAGTAACAAATACTAGAGTTCTTTGCCAGCGAAAAGTTAGCAGGCATAAAGTAACAAAGTATATGCCAATGTATACTAACCTTAACATAGGGCTGTCTACATCTCCCTGTCCTGAAATTTGCCCCAGAATAACTGGATAAAATCCATGTGAAAATAGTAATAGTGAAGCTATGGCAAATACATTTTCAAATGGACGAATTGACTGTTTCATTTCTGGCTAATGCAACCTCTATCTAACTACTTTTCACTAACAGCACCTTGATAATTCTCTAAAAAACAAATTTAATTATTGATGTGTATACGAGCTAGAAGCTGTAAAGAACATACACGTCAGCTTAAATTTCGATTGAGACAAATGCTACTTTACTTATCAATAAATAGATGTTTTAAAGAATGAGTCATACCTTAAAACATCTATTTCAAATTAACCTAATACCTTTAGCAGTTAATTATTCAATCTCTTTGGTTGCCATAATAGTAGCTGTTGTAGTAATACGGCTCTTTGCTCATATCAGCCCCGTTGACTATAACACCCAATACTTTTTGCCCAGTACCATCTAACATTTTCTTTGCCGCCGACGCACTACCATAATCTGCTACTCCAGGGCGAACTACAAACAGAAATCCGTCCACCAGTTTGCCAATTATTTTCGTATCGGCGATGCCAATTATGGGGGGAGTATCAAAGATAATCTGATCGTAATATTGAGAAACAGCGTTGATAAAGTCTTTCATCAATGGAGAATCTAGTAAAGCGATCGGATTGCTAGGAATGCTACCAGAGGATAAAATATCCAAATTGGGCATAACGTTTTGGACGCTTTCTTTCCAAGAAGCTTGCTGTTCGAGGACGTTACTCAGACCAACTTGGTTAGAAATTTCCCAGACATGATGTTGAGTAGGACGACGCATGTCTGCATCGACCAGCAATATTTTCTTGCCACACTGGGCACGTGCCACAGCTAAATTAGCCGATACCGAAGATTTACCTTCTTGAGGCACCGAGCTAGTGATAGCGATCAGTTTTTTCTCTGTCTCGCTGTCTAGCAGATTGAGATTGACTTGAATATTCTGAAAAGCTTCTTTCAGAGGAAGCATCGAAACATCAGTCGACACCTGTACTGGCAGATTTGCCGTTTTAGTTCCAGGCAGCTGCAGCTGAGTCGCTTCTGGATTTAGGTTTAGGTTGGGTACAACACCATGTAGAGGATAAGCAAACATATCTTCTACTTCTTGAGTATTTTTGATCGTATTGTCTTTCAAGTCGAGTAAAAAAGCTAGTGCCATGCCAAATAAAGCACCCATCATAGCTCCTGCCGCTACAATTATTTTGCCATCTGGGTTGACAGGATCTTCTGCCAAAGCTGCATTCGCCACCACCCTAACTCTGTCATTATTTCTATTAGTCAAGACATCTATTTCTTGTTTTCTAGACAGCAGAGTATTAAAGTTCTTTTGAGCCGCCTCTACCCTTCTTTGTAACTCTCTTTGCTGCTGTTGGAGTTGAGGAAGGTTATCAGATCTACGCTGATATGCTGTATAGGTCCTCTGCAAAGAAGCTAGCTTTTGCTCTAGCCCTTCTTTACGCAATCCCAAATCAGCATATTGAGCCAGTTGAGCCTGTTTTAATTCTCCCAAACCAAGAATGTTAATTTTTGCGGCAAGATTTCCCTGCTGGCTGCCTAAAGTACTGGCAATTTCCTGTTCCAAAAGAGCAGTCAAATCTTCCTGTTGCTGTCTCAAGCTAGTTATCTGAGGCGAGCTGTCCGACAAAAAATTGCTTCTTTGGGTTAAAGTTACTTTCACATCCTGTAGCTGTCTCAAAACTCGTTGAACGCTAGCAGATTGACTCAAAGAGCTAACGGCAGATGCTTCTTGCCAAGTCATTCCTAACTGATTGCCTAATCGATTGAATTGAGCATTGACGTCCTGTAGCTGTGCTTCGACATTATCAATTTGATTTTCCACAACCGAAAGAGAATCAATCGTCGAAGTCGTCACCCCTGCTATATCTGGAATACGATTGCGATTTTTGAACTGTCTTAGGTCTTCTTCTGCTTTCCTAACGCTGTCTTCGGCTTTAGGTAGTTCGGCATCTAAAAATTCTTGTGCTTTTTCTGCTTCTCGGCGACTGAACAAGGCGTAATCTTCTCGATATATCTCGATCGCACGGTCTACAAATGCCACTGCCACATCTGGGTTGGGATCGGCGTAGCTGACCTCAAGCAGCTCCGTCCCGATGACAGGTTGCACCTGAAGATTGTTGGTTACTTTTTTATAGGTCAAGGTTTTGCCTTTCTTGTCCTTTAAGTCTAATTCTTCAATTAGCTTTTCAACAATCGGACGGGAGCGAATTATTTTGGCTTCCGTCTCTAAAGGGTCCTTGGGATCGACGTAGTTTCTTTGACCTTGTCCTGCAATGCCTCTAATGCCCAGAACTTCCTCTGTATTATCTGGCTTAATTTGAAGCTGAGCTTGTGCTTCAAAAACTTTTTCGGAAGTCAAAGCAGCAACTAAAGATATACCCAATATTCCCGCAAATGTCGCAGTCGCTGGCACCCAGCGACGCTTAAGAACTTGCCAATATTTACTAAGGTCTATATGCTCTTCTAAATGTAAATTAGGATCCATAAAATTTAATTAATGAACTCACTGTGTTGAAGTTAATTTATTGTTGGCTGTTCGCTGATGGCGGGAAATACGACTTAGTAAGCACCTTTTGCACCAAAAACCACCTGTACTGTTTGTAAAAGAATTTTAAAATCCAGTCCTAAAGACCAGTTTTCGATGTATTCAAAATCCAGATTAAAGACTCCACTTGAATCTGTATCGGAGCGACCGCTGACCTGCCACAATCCTGTAATACCAGGCAAGACCTCTTGGCGGAAGTAATGACTCTGGGCAAATTTTGCTACATCTCGAACGGGAAGGGGGCGAGGTCCAACCAAACTCATTTCCCCTCTCAAAACGTTGAACAGTTGAGGCAATTCATCTAAGCTAAATCGACGCAAGTATTTCCCTACAGGTGTAATTCGAGGGTCGTCTTTGATTTTAAATAAAATTCCCCCCTCCACTTCATTTTGAGCCTCTAGCTGCTGTTGCAGTTCGCTAGCATTTTCAACCATGGTGCGGAACTTCCAAATTTGAAAATGATTTCCCTTAAGACCGACTCGCGTTTGCTTGTATAGAATAGGTCCCGAAGAATCTATTCTAATCAGAGCAGCGATAATCAGCATCGGAATGCCAATTATGCTCAAAAGCAATAGGGAAACAATAATGTCAAAAACACGCTTACTAAAAAAATCAATACCAACAATCGCCGAGTGAGCGAGTCTGATTGTCGGTACGCCGATAATCGTGTCTATTTCTGCTGGTCTATCTGGCAGTTTGAAATTAATCGGTAAAATACGCCAATTTACCCCAAGCGTCCTTAGCTTCCAGTAAAGACTAGCTGAACCTTTAACAGATTCCCAAGAGCAGACAAATACTTCATCCAGTTCCCTGCAGTTAACTCGATCTAAAGCTAGATGTAAAGACTCCTCATCATCAAAGTCTGAAAGATTCAATTGTCCAGCAATTTGAAATACTTCGCTACTTTCCAACAAAAGTCTCGAGCGTTCTAGTTCCTCTGGCTTACCTATTAATAATATCTTGTGCCTCAGGGGAAAATGTTTTTGACGCACATATGACCAAATCCAGTTTAGGGTTGTTCTGTAGATGACAATTAGAAAGGTAGTCAGTATAGACGAAAAAGCTAGCTGATAAATAATGCTAGGATTATAAAATCGTAAGGCAATGGGAACCACAGCTAAATGTGCCAGGGAGACTGCCTTGACGGGGCTCAAAATTTTTCTACTCTTATCGCCTCTTCTATACAGATTGAAGGCGGAAAATAAAAAGATGGTAAACACTAAAACAGTTGAAAACAAGCTGTGAATTTCAGCATTTTTCATCATTGTGTTAGTACTTAAGTCTCTCCAGCTTGAAGCATTTGCCACAGACCAACTAAACCAAAGAGCCAAACTATCTAAAACCACTAAAGTAACTATTTTAGATCTGTAGGAAAATTCCTTCCCTGCCAATTTTATATAGCCTGGAGAGCGAAGATCTCTACTTTCAGATGCCGCACTATTTTGATAGTTTTGACTGATTTTATAATCTGGAGGGCTAGAAAACTTGTCTAACATAACTTGCTTTTAGATGTAATTTTGAGTTTCGAATCAGATCGCTAAAACTGTGGCAGTTTAGTCGGCTATGAAATGAAAGCAGCTAGAAAAATAGAATGCTTTGCTCGCAATTTCATCACAGCATTTTGATGGTGATGATTGATGTTCAAAAATTATTAATAATTATCTACATAATGATAAGTAAGTACTTCCATTTAAGAGAATATACTTAACTAACATATTAATCTATAAACCATCATTCAGTAAGCTGTCAATCACTTATCAAAAAACCATCCCCTGCTTCACAGTAATTTTACTTAGATATAAAGCAGAGAATAGACTAATCTTGGGAAAAATATAGATAATGTATTATTTTATACACAATGCTGGCGAGCTTTCGACAATGCGATTCGATATGAAAAAACTGATTTTGTAGTTTATTTTCAGTTACTTAATTTAGCTTAAAGGTGTGTAGTTATCGATCGCAAAAATTTAGGCTTGTTAGCCATAAAAATATCTATTTATTTAAATAGTCACATTGCTTAAAAGATATCTTTGCGACGCTGAACGATCCAAGCGACAGTAATACAAATCAAAGTATGAACGATTAAAATTCCCCAGTTTAAGCCCAGATTTCCCCAGGTGGGGGCATAAACATCAGTAGCTTTAAAAATATCGTTAATTATCTCTTGAGTCATAACAGCATTGGGTTCGGGAGCCATGGCATTGACATCAGCCAGGGAACCATATGCCCCTATCGACCAACGGCTAAGCATTAACCAAGAAAGTTTGCCCGACCAACCTTCAAGATTAAACAAAACTCCAGAAAAGATAATCTGAGGAATCATAATCAAGGGCAGGATGCCATTACCTTCATTTTCTGTTTTAACCAATGCTGAGATTGTCAAACTCAAGCTAGTACTGGCAAATAAGGTCAAGAAAGTAGTAATAAAGAAACCCAAAGACCAAGGAATCAATTCCGATTCGGGAGCTTTAAATACTAGCAAAACTACTATGGTAATTAACAATGTCTGAGCGATCGCCAAACCACCACGAATAATCAATTTTGAAGCGAGATAGGGCAGCAGACCTAAGTTTAATAGTCGTTCGCGAAAATATATAGCAGCTTCTTTGACTATTTCTCGAATTGAGTTAGATAGCCCGATCCAAATTGCTACACAGCTAAAAATAAACAGCAAGCGCAATGCCAGAGAACCTTGAGTAATGCTTGGTTCGTCAACCATACTCAGAGGCTGTTCGTTTCTGAGGGGCAATCCTGTTAAGGCAATGGTAATTGGTCCAGCTAGAAGAGTGAGAATCAAACTAGTAGGGTCGCGACTGACAAGTTTCCAGTAACGCTTGCAGAGTAGAGAAAGCTGGGCAATGGGCGAAATATTTGTCTTATTGCTGTTTGATTTTGCTACCTGCTGATTTTCTTTTCCTGGACTGAGGGAGTTCTGGATATAAGATCTGTATTCGGGAGAGTTAGCATATTTTCCCGCCCAATAGCTAACCCGTTCGGAGATTGCCGCCTTGTTTTTTCCTTTGTTAAGCTCGATATAAATATCGGCAAAATCGCCAAAATGTTCGTCTTCAAAGTGTCCTGCGTATCTTTGGAAGAAGGGTAGAGCCTCGGCAGGAGGGCCGTAAAAACACAAGCTTCCACCCAGTCCCATAAAGGCAATGCGATCGCAAATACCGATGTTATCAGTGGCGTGAGTTACTAGGGCGATCGTTCTACCGCGATCTGCTTGTTCTCTCAACAGCTGCATCATTTCTTTATCCAAACCAGGATCTAGTCCTGAAGTAGGTTCGTCGAGGAAGAATAGCTTGGGATCGGCTAATAGCTCCACACCAATACTCACCCGTTTGCGCTGTCCTCCACTCAACCTAGAAACTAAAGTATTGCGAACGTGGGATAGTTTGATTTGTTCTAGGGTATTGGTGATTACTTCGCTGATGTTGGTGTCGGGGGGCAAACGGAGTTGACAGGCAGAGCGCAGCACTTCTTCTACAGTCAATTCTCGATGAATAATATCATCTTGGGGCACATAGCCTACCTGAGAGCGATAGATCGGCCAATTTTTACGGAGGTTATCGCCATTGAGATAGACATTGCCTGAGGATATAGGAGCTATGCCTAACAAAGCCTTCATCAGAGTAGATTTACCCGCACCACTACCACCGACAAATGCTACTAGCTGTCCTGGCTCTAAAACGAGATAGACATCATTGAGAATGGTAAAAGTTTCTCCTTTCTTATCTTTAACGCGGAAAGTCAATTCGTGAGCATCAAGACGAATTTGATTGTTAGCATTGGTTAATTCTAAGGCTTCGCCTGTAAAAAGCAAGACATAGGGTCCTATTTGAATCGTGTCTCCTTTTACTAGACTATAAGGCTTTTCAATTCGATTGCCGTTAACAAAAGTTCCGTTGCTGCTGCGGTCTTTTAGGATATAGCTACCTTTACTATCCGAATCGAGGGTGGCGTGCAGTCGAGATACAGTAGGAGCATCTAACTCCATCGAAGCATTACTATGAGGATTGGGCGATCGCCCTAACTCCACAGGCCAATTTTGCAAGCCTTTTAAGCTCAATCTCCGAGTGCTGGGGGTATTTACTTCTCCTTGTTCGGGGTTGTAGTAAGTTAGAGAGATTTGGTGACGAGGATCTTGACCAATGTGTAGCTTTTCACCGTTCTTGAGTAGATGACCGTCAGTTAAATTAATGCGAGACTGATTGAGAAAAATACCGTTACCGCTGGGCTTCTGATTGTGGCGATCGCCATCATAAATCCGAAAGCTTTTGCCTTCTTGCTCGATGGTAGCTTGTTTGCGAGAGACTACGTTCCAGTCTTGAGGGACTTTAATACTCGCCCAGCTAGGATCTCTGCCCAAGTAATTGACACCAGTTTTTAAATTTAAGAGTTCTTTTTTACCCTGATTATCTAGCTCTATATAGGGGTTTGTGTTAATAACTGTTTTGTTGGCGTAATTACTACCAGTCATCTTGCTTTGAAAATTAAGGTTTAGTTTAAAAATTCGCTGTAAGTCGAACTTAACATTATGTGTTTGATGGGACGCCTAGAGAATTAATTCTGAGCGATCGCTAATATTTAGATAGCTAGAAAGTCAGATTACTGTAGGGTAAGGGCGCTTGCCACCAAATCTTCTATTTGCTGTATTTTTGTATCTCCTGCTAAATAGGCAATACCGCGATGAAGATGAAGGGTAAATTGCTGCTCGATAGTTTCGGAATCCGTACCCAATCCATCCTGATAACATCGCTGCTTGAGAGCGATCGTGAGTAGATCTGCGATATCGCCACCAAAGACATTCCAGGCTATTTCGACATTGCTATTAGTCTCGATTGGTACGGGAGAAGGAATAGCAGGTTCTGCCAAAGAGCGGCAAAAAGCCCAACGACATAGAGTATTCCACTGTTTTATTTTTGTGGTTCGTTTAAGCTTGAGTAATTGTTCTTCTGCGGTCTTAGAAATGCGAACTCGCTCTATGGGACTGTCCATATTACCTTTAATAACTATTAGTGTTTCTACCAAATTTCTGAGAGCGAATCAAACATCCGTTAGAAAACTTACAAAAGAGGCTCAAAGAGACTATAAGTGGTCGTGCGGATTTAATTGGATAGTTTGGAAAGGGTAAAGGGGAAAAGGGCTTGCACCGCATAGTTTGGTGGAAAAAGAATACAGATTTTTCCACCAAAAAAAGCGATCGCAATTTACTATAAATTGCGATCGCTTTAATATATAAACTTTTTTGGTCAAACTAGCCTCGGTCGAGAGGAATTAAAGCTCAAAACAAGTCAGATATACTAAACCTTCCTTAACTTGGGATCGCACCTGCTACACTCTTTTTTCCAGATATTGACCGATAGTTATTTCTTCCCCAGCACGAGAAATAATTGTTTGTCTGGTGCGATATTTTTCGCCCACTAACTTAATTTCTTCTTCAAACACGTTGGAATTATATTCCGTACGTAGGCTCATTGTATCGGCATTAGTAAACGAATATATAGCAGTAACAGGCTTGGACGTGGCAAAACCGCGATCGCGATATAGAATATTTCCCTTGATACCAAACACAGTCGAACCAGTCACGGGCTTGCGATTTTGATTGGTATAGTTGCTCTCCCAAGTAACTTTTGTCCCGCAGATTAAAGCCTCTAAATTTTCTAATTTGTGGCTTTTGGCGAGTTCGATTAATTCTGGCGTCCCCTGAGTTAGAAACGAGATGCTTATTTGGCTTTCTACCTCCTGAGGCTCGACATTTTTATTGAGGCTGTAATAACGTCTTTGCGAAATCCAGTCACCTTCAGAACTGCGGAAAAAGTCTGCTGCTAAAGACTGTAGAGAAGCATTTGTCGTTTGCGCTAATACCATCGAAACCAACCCCTATATATAATTAAAAGTTCATTGCTCAAGTAATATATGTCAAGCAATAACGATTAAAGTGTAACATTTCTTAATTTAACACAGATCTTATTTTCTCGATCTCTACCTTTGGTCAGTCAGTGAATTACAACAGTTAGGACAGTTTTGGCAGTTAGAACAGTTAGGACAGTGTTAAACCACTATTCTCTCGTTACTAATTTAATTTTGTCCAAACCATTGAAATTAAAGGCAGAAAAAAATTACTCATAGGTATTTAAACAGATAGACTAAAACTTCAATCGATTTAACAGATACTGTTATAGTGCATTTAACTTAAAACTTGTTGTAGCGAATTATATTTTTTATTTTTATTTTAAGATGTCAAAATTTAAGAGTCTCTCGGTCAATCGAGTTGTGGGAGTTGCGATCGCCATTTTAATCAGCTTTTGCTTTATGTCTTCTGCTATGGCAATTACCCAAAAATTGCAGTTCGATAGCGATGAGGGTTATACCGTCACGGCAGTATTTAGCTACGACAAGAGCCTGGTTAAAGATACGATCAAAGAACGAGGACATGGTAAAACAGCAGTCATAGATACGATGAAAGTCAGTTTTTATAATCCATCTAACGAACCGATCGCCAACTATGACAATATTATTGACGGTGTGGTTGTGGGCGATTACTTTGAATTTAACTTCGACCCTGCAACCCAGCAACTGGCGGGAAACATAGATATTGGTGGCGAATCGGCGGGAGAAATGTATCTTAAAGGCGAAGCCGAACAAGAACTGCTTTTAATTGAAGTATCGCAGTCTGGATCAGAAAAAGCGATCGCCTCTCTCAGAAAGCGATCGCTTTAAATAGATTAAAACCAGCGACTATTGATTTTACGAATGATCCCAATCGGGCTTGATTGCTTTGCGATGGTTGAGATAGCGATCAATTGCCATTGCTGCAATACAACCATCTCCAGCAGCTACGACTGCTTGCTTGTAGGGAGTATTGCGAATATCGCCGATCGCCCAAACTCCAGGTACGCTGGTAGACATAGAATCATCTACCCTCACGCCTCCATCAGCATTATATTCAACCTGGTCGCCAACAAAGTCTGTAATGGGCTTAGAGCCATTTTGATAGATAAATACACCTTCTACATCCAGAGGTTTTGGTTCATCGGCACCCTTGACTTTAAGCTTAACTCCTGTCACCCCCGCATCGTTTCCTTCAACTGATGCTAAACGAGTGCGCCGCCAATGCTTGACATTGGACATTGCTAACAGATCGTGGGCGTGATGATCTTCTTCCTTAGGATCTTTGAAAGTAATCCAGTGTACCTTAGAAGCGAACTTAGTCAAAAATTGTGCTTCTTCCACTGCTTCTTGATTTAGTCCGACTACGGCTACTTCGCGATCGCGGTAAAAAGCACCATCACAAGTGGCGCAGTAGCTAACTCCACGACCCAAAAATTCCGATTCTCCTTTAAAAGAAGAACCACTCCGCCCCATCGCTCCCGTAGCTAAAACTAAAGATCTGCCCTTAAACGTTCCTTCGGGGGTATATACCGTTTTCATTTCGCCGCTAACGTCAATACCAAAGACTTGAGCGCGTTGATAAACGGTGCCATATTCTACGGCTTGCTCTCTCATGCTTTTGAGAAGCTCCTCTCCACTCATTTCCCCAGAAACTCCAGGATAGTTAGCGATTTTATGAGTGATAGCCAATGCACCTACCGCAGGATTTTTATCCAAAATTACGGTCTTGAGATTGGCTCTTGATGTATACAGCGCGCACGTACAGCCCGCTGGCCCCCCTCCAATTATGACAACATCAAATTCGTGTGTATCCAAAATGCCAATCTCCAGTTATTTAATAACCCAATACATATATCAGGATACATCCACCGAAGGTCTGGTTACAAATTTTGTAGTTATAAATACGTAGTTTTATGACGGTCGTTTTATCATCAGTTAGGACAGTCAGAACAATTAGAGCAGTCCTAAAGGACGACGCGGTTGCGAAGCAAGTCCGAAGGACTCAGCTAGTACCTTCAGGTATACCGCTTCGCATACTAGAACAGTTTTAAGTGGTCGCTAATTGATTTTTTTGAGTCTATAAGTCCTAATTATTTTGTTAACAACTGATGTTACGCAATAGAACAAAAGTTATTGGTTTCAGGGATTGGGGATTAGGGATTGGGGATTAGGGATTGGGGATTGGGGATTGGGGATTGGGGATTGGGGATTAGACTACATAGCAGTTTCTTTCCCAGTCACCAGTCACCAGTCACCAGTCACCAGTACACACAAATTAATCGGTGCGTAACGTCAGTTAACAATTAAATTTTGTCCGAACTATTGTTTATTTTGACCCGTTTTATTTCGAGTTTTTATGAAAGGCGTGCAAAATGTCAGTAATACAAAAAATCCCCCCACCTGCGATCGCATGTCGAAGACGGGAGGAGATTAAATTCTTAAACTCGGGTCAAATTATTTTTCAATCGTGGCAATTTTGGGTGCGACTGCCGACTCAATTGAAGAATAGAGGAAGTTTGAGGGAACTTTTGCTTCTTGCACCAAACTCGGTACAGAATTGCGCAGTCTAGCTGTCAATTGGCTGATACTGGAGTCATAGATCTGGGTGACTAATTTAGGATATAAACCAATACCAATAATCGGAATTAGCAGACAGGCAATGACAAATACCTCTCTGGGTTCGGCATCAACTAGATTAGTATGGTCTACTAACTCTTTGTTTTCAGGACCGTAAAGCATTTCTCTTAACATCGATAGGAGATATATAGGAGTTAAGATTACGCCTACAGCAGCAAGGAAGATGATGATTACTTTAAAAGTAGAGTTATAGGCATCGCTAGTAGCAAAACCCACAAAGACCATTAATTCTGCTACAAAACCACTCATTCCTGGTAATGCTAGAGAAGCAAAGGAGCAGGTAGTCCACATGGCAAAGATTTTTTTCATCTTTTGACCGACACCGCCCATTTCGTCGAGCATTAGAGTATGACTGCGATCGTAGGTTGCCCCTACCATAAAGAACAGACTGGCACCAATCAAACCGTGGGAAATCATCTGTAGCATCGCGCCGCTCGTACCCAAATCAGTGAAGGATGCTATGCCGATCAGGACAAAGCCCATGTGAGAGATGGAAGAATAGGCAATTTTGCGCTTGAGATTTCGTTGGGCAAAGGAAGTCAGTGCTGCATAGACAATATTGACTACCCCCAAAATTACCAGCGCGGGTGCAAAGAAAGCATGAGCATCTGGCAGCATTCCCGCATTCATTCTCAATAGAGCATATCCTCCCATTTTTAACAGAATTCCTGCTAACAGCATGTGGGCAGGGGCAGTTGCCTCGCCATGAGCATCTGGTAGCCAGGTATGTAGGGGAAAGATCGGCAGCTTAACACCGTAGGCTATTAAGAAGCCAGCATAGAGGAATAATTGCAGATTAAAAGCATAATCTTTAGCAGCGATCGCACTCATATTGAAAGTGACCGTATCACCGTAAAATGCCATTGTCAGAGCTGCTACTAAAATGAACAGCGAACCGCCCGCAGTATAAAGAATGAACTTGGTAGCTGCGTAAAGACGCTTTTTACCGCCCCAAATAGATAAAATTAGATATACAGGAACTAATTCTAATTCCCATACTAGGAAGAATAACAGCATATCTTGTACGGCAAAAACAGCGATCTGCCCGCCATACATCGCTAGCATCAAAAAGTAAAAAAGCTTTGGCTTATAGGTTACGGGCCAAGCTGCCATCATTGCCAAAGTAGTAATAAAGCCTGTAAGCAAAATTAGCGGCATCGATAAGCCATCTGCCCCCACCGACCAATTTAAGTCTAATTGGGGTATCCAAGCGTAACTTTCGACTAGCTGAAGATTGGGATTGCTAAAGTCATAATCTTGGTAAAAACCATAGACCATCACCGCAAAATCAATCAAGCCTATAATCAAGGCATACCAACGCACAGTCTTGCCTTCTTTATCGGGGATAATCGGCAAGAACAGAGACGCAGCAATGGGAAATAAAATACAGGTAGTTAACCAAGGGAAGTGTGTCATATATATTTAAGAGCAAAAATCTTGTTAGAAGTTTTACTTATAGATTTCTTGTCTTTCTTTATATGTTCCAAGCTATTTAGAAAAAACCACTCCATTCTTAACAAATTGTTTATGGGGTTCGACTTTTGTAACGAAAGATTAGGCAATTAGCAGCATTTTTTGGTTTTGGCTCGACAAAAATGTTATTTATTGATGGGGGAATGTCATCAACCAGAGAAAAAGTGCTTCTTTTGTTCTTGGCGCAAGCTACCCTATAAAAGCATCCTTCCTTTTGATTTGTGGCGCACCCAAGCAAGACTGAAGCTTTTGTTAAAGATATCTGGTTTGTCGGACAATTCGACTTATATTTTGTTTTAACAACGCATTTTGTTTTGCTTTGTTTGGGAAGATTAATTGCACTGCCAAAGTATAGCGTTCGTGAATAATAAAGAACCTCAAGATTATGGTTTGGGTAAACAAAATGTTGGCAATAACGAAGCAGATTCGAACAAAGAATCTGAATTATTAAGTCAGATAGATCGGTCAATTTCAACTAGCGTTGGGCAGCAAAATGAAGCAGAAATAGTCGTTCAAGCCAGTCGATCGCGGCTGCTTTCGGCGATCGCTTTAAAAATTCGTCAATCCCTAGATTTATCTACCATCCTTCAACAAACGGTAGATGAGGTGCGCTCTTTTCTAGCTACAGATCGAGTACTGATATATGGCTTCGACGATCGCTTTCAGAGAAGTATATTAGTAGAATCGATTGCCAGCCCTTGGAACTCAATTTTGGGTAGGGATGTTCGAGATCCTTGTTTTACCTCGGAACTAATTCATTTATACTATCACGGCAAAATTCAGATAATTAACGATCTTGCCACAGCCGAACTATCTTCTTGCTATCGAGAACTACTAGATTCTTGTCAGGTGAAAGCCAATTCGGTCGTCCCCATTGTGACAGAAAAAAAGCTCTGGGGACTGTTGATCGCCCAACACTGTAGCGCTCCTCGACAGTGGCAGCAGGCAAACATCGAGCTGCTAAAACAGGTAGCAACCATGGTGGGTATTGCGGTACAGCAAGCCGAACTACATCAACGGATACAGAATTTAAACTCGAGGCTTGAAGAAGAAGTAGAACAGCGTACATTTCAACTGCGCTCGGCTCTTTCGGAGCTAAAGAAAGCACTACAGTCGGCAGAATTAGTTCGTACCATTACCAAAGCTATTCGGGACAGTTTAGACGAGAAACAAATTTTGCAAACTGCCACAAGAAGTTTGGCAGAAGGATTGGCGATCGAATGCTGCCAGATAGAATTGTACAAATACAACCGAACTATCACAGAAGTGATTCACGAGTATCCGATTGTATTACCCGATGACCGAGGAATACATCGTCAGGTTGAAGAATATCCCGAACTATACGAACCACTATTAGCCAAACAGTCGCTTCATTTTGTGGACTGGTTGCCAACAATTGGTTTTCGACAGCAGCAAGTAAGCCGTCTAGTCTGTCCTATTTTTGACGATCGCGGTATCTTGGGCAATATATGGCTGATGCGTCCTCGGGAGATGAACTTTGAGCTAGAGGAAATCAAGCTAGTAGAGCAAATTGCCGATCAGTGTGCGATCGCCATTCGCCAGGCTAGACTTTATGCTACAGAGCAAATTCAGGTCGAAGAACTAGAAAAGTTAAATGTGGTCAAAGACGATTTTCTCAAAACTATCTCTCATGAGTTGAGAACTCCTATGAGTCGTCTAAGACTAGCAATTAGTACCCTAGAGAATCTACTGGAAGTAGAATTTGGCGGGCATAATTCTGCCAGAATTGCCAAGGTAATGGAAATATTCCATTCATCGTTCAAAAAGCAAAATCAGCTAGTAGACGATCTGTTGACTCTTTGCTATGTAGATGCCAGCAGCAAGCCCGATAGCTGGCAATTAATTGACTTAAAATCCTGGATTCCCCAAGTAGTTAAAACCTTTTCTTCTCCTGTAGCAAAACAAGAATTAAGCCTAGAACTGGCAGAAAATTTGCCTCCTTTGCACTCTGATAGCAAAATGCTCAAGAGAATTGTCGATGAGCTGTTAAAAAATGCGGCTAAATACACTCCACCTGAAGGAAAAATTACTATTTCTACAGAGCAGACTGCCAGCCAATTGTTGCTCAAAGTAGTCAATACAGGTGTAGAAATACCCTTGGACGAACAAGAACGTATTTTTGATAAATTTTATCGCATTCCCAATAGCGACCCTTGGCAACATGGCGGAACGGGAATCGGCTTGGCTTTAGTCAAAAAATTAGTAGAGTTATTAGAAGGAGAGATTATGGTTAGCAGTCAACTTCAAACAACTACTTTTACTTTAGCTTTTGCCCTCAACTAATCTAAAAATTAGATAGTGGCTCGGTTCAATCTCAATCAACATCAAGCATGCCCCATAAAATATCAGGTCGAGGCTATTTACTCATAGCTGTTTTAATATTTGCTGCTGCCAATTCAGTAACGCGAAGATTAACAGAATTAGGAGCCGACAATTTAATTGATGGCAGGAATCCTATTTCTTTTTGCAATGTATTGTTTGTCGGTAATCTTTGCGCTTTAATCGCCCTAATTGCCATCTATGGCAAAGCATGGAATGTCAACTCCCTCAGCCATCTTGCCGTGATGGATTGGATCGGCATGAGCGTAGTTGCCATCCTAGCTGGCGCACTAGCACCAGCAATGTTTTTCTTCGCCCTAGAAAGAACTGCGGTTAATAATGTAGTCCTAATCGGTAGAATCGAACCGCCTCTTACTCTGGTTTTGTCCGTTCTAATTTTGAAGGCAAAAGTTAATCAGCAAATTGTACTGGGAACCGTTTTAGCTTTTGTCGGCGTAATTTTGACTATTGTCTTGCAGCCAGCCGAGGTTAATACGGGCAGTTTTACCATCGGTCAAGGCGAAATAATGACGGCGGTTGGCGCGATCGCTCTAGCTATTGCCAATATCATTAGTAAAATTGGATTAAACAACATTCCTTTGGGGATTTTCACCATTTTTCGGACTGCTGTGGGTACTCTAGTATTCTTCTCCCTCACCGTTAAATTTTACGGCATCGACCATTTTATGGATGCTTTTGCGCCGATAGTCTGGCAGTGGATGTTGATTTACGGTGCAGTAATTGTCGTTGGGGGACAGTTGGCTTGGTTTAAGGGGTTAAAAACAGCAACGGCGGGAGATGTATCTTTGGTTAGTTCGATTAGTCCTGTAGCGGGAATTATCCTCGCATTTCTGATTTTGGGTGAAATTCCCACAATTGCTCACTATATTGGTGGTGGCGTAATTGTTTTGGGTATTATTTTTAATCAACTGGGAACGATACGTCAGAATGATGGTTTTGAGGAGAGGGAAATGGAAACAAAAGTAGGTTTTAAGGGGATTTAGAATAGTTGGTTGTTAGTGGTTAGTGGTTAGTGGTTAGTTGTTAGTTGTTGGTTGTTGGTTGTTGGTTGTTGTGTTGCGCGAGCTATAAAAAAGGTATAGTCATTTTAAATAAGAATGATACAAATAAAGCTTGTATATATTCTTCCCAATCCCAAATCCCTAGTCCCTTATCCGAAGGTGTCCCTAAAGGGATATATGCGAAGCGGTATCCTTTAGGACACTTCGATATATCCTTTAGGGCGAACAGACAAACTAGAATGTCTCAGAATTAATTGAAACGACTATATATGCAAACAGAAAAGTGGCAGATATTATCGACGTCTGATGCACCTCCAGAGTTTATTGCAGGGGTAGAAGCTGTTACAGGTAGAAAAGGAAAGTATTGCGCTCAACTACTGTGGCAAAGAGGAGTTCGAGATCTAGCTACACTGCCTGGGTTTTTGGACGATACTAAATATCAGCCAGCCAGTCCATTTGTGTTTGGTCGAGAAATGGAATGGGCGATCGCCAGATTGAAACAAGCACGCGATCGCGCTGAGAAAGTAACGATTTGGGGTGATTTTGATGCGGATGGCATAACTTCTACCAGCGTATTGTGGGATGGCTTGGGACAGTTTTTTGCCCAATACATCCAGCTTGACTACTATATTCCCAATCGCCTGACCGAATCTCATGGTTTGAATTGCCCTGGAATTGCTCGATTGGCTGAGGCAGGGACAAAATTAATCGTCACCTGCGATACTGGCAGTACTAACTTGGAAGAGATTGCCTACGCGAAGGATTTGGGTATCGATATCATCGTCACGGATCATCATACTCTGCCCGAATCTCGCCCCGAAGTTACGGCGATAATTAATCCTCGCTATCTGCCCCAAGAGCATCCAATTTATAGTCTTTCGGGCGTGGCAGTAGCCTATAAATTAGTAGAAGCACTTTACGAAAGCTTGCCCGATATTCCCCAACAGCCACTAAATAATTTGCTAGATCTGGTGGCAATTGGTTTGATTGCAGACTTGGTAGAGTTAACGGGAGATTGCCGCTACCTCGCCCAAATAGGCATCAA
>JBCDCO010000018.1:0-38501 GCA_039181635.1 Cyanobacteria bacterium P01_G01_bin.19
CATTTGCAGATGAAGAAAAAGCCTTTCCAGGCGGCTTTAGATGCAGCCAGAGAGATTGGTTTGGCGGTGGTAGCAACTACTGCCACTATTGTCGCGGTATTTATTCCCGTTGCTTTTATGGGGGGCATTCCAGGACAATATTTTCAACCTTTTGGCGTGACGGTAGCCGTCTCTACCATGTTCTCGACTTTAGTAGCCTGCACTATTACCCCCATGTTGAGTGCATATTTGTTAAAAGCCAAGCCTCAACCATTTCAATATCCGCGTTTTCGGGCATTTGATGCGGTTAGTTACGATATTACTCCTGAGGATAGAAGACTTAGTGGTTTTTCTTCATTCGAGTCAGAGAACATTTCTAATTCCTCGCAAAACTTCGAGGTAAACTCCCATGGTAAACGGCAGCCCTATCGTTTCTTACTCAATCTCGCTCTAAGAAACCGCGTTACAACCCTGATTTTGGCGGCGACTTTTTTCTTTGGCAGCCTGCAGCTTGTACCCTATATCCCCAAAGGCTTGTTTAATAGTGGCGATACTGGCTTGAGTACAATTCAGGTAGAGTTACCCCCAGGATCGAGATTAGAAGATACCGAAGAAGTAGTCGGACAGCTAGATGGAATTCTGCGTCAAAGAACAGAAATAGCCAGCATCTTATCCCAGGTAGGAGAAGAAGGTAATATCAACCAAGGAATAGTAACGGTCAAATTAAAGCCCAAAAGCGATCGCAATATATCTCAACAAGAGTTTCAAGAGCAAATGCGCGAGGAATTTGCCCAAGTTCCTGGGGCGAGAATCAGCTTTCAAAGCCAGGGCGCGGGAGGCGGTGGCAAAGATGTCTCTCTCATCCTCCGCAGCAATAGCCCCGATATTCTCATCGAAACCGCCAACAATCTAGAACAGCAAATTAGAAATATTCCTGGATTAGTCGAAGTTACTTCTAGCACCAGCTTGGTCAAACCCGAAGTGATTATCGAACCAGATCCTCAAAGGGCGGCAGATTTGGGGGTTTCCGTTCAGGCGATCGCCAGCACCGCTTCTTTGGCTTCGATTGGTAATAATGAATTTAATCTGGCTAAATTTAACTTGAGCGATCGCCAAATACCCATTCGAGTTCAAATCGATCCCGCGCAACGCCAAAGCATAGAAACCTTAAAAAGTCTGCGCATTCCCGCCCGTAACGGTGCTTTAGTTCCTCTAGAAGCAGTAGCTGATGTTCGTTTGGGTAGCAGCCCCGCAACCATCGAACGCTTTAATCGCAATCGTCAGGTGACGGTGGAAGGAAACTTACAGGGAATTTCTCTGGGAGATGCGATCGCCAAAATTAGAGCCTTACCTGCCATAAATTCTCTACCGCCAGAAGTAAAAGAAGAACCATCAGGCGATGCGGAAATTATGCGCGATGTTTTTGCTCGCTTTGGGGGTGCATTGGGACTAGCTATCTTATGCATCTATGCAATTTTAGTCCTGCTCTACAATAACTTTCTTTATCCCTTAGCAATCTTGGTAGCCCTACCTCTATCCGTTGGCGGTGCGTTGTTAGGGCTGTTAGTTACCCAAAAAGAGTTGGGTTTGTTTGCTTTAATTGGCATTGTCTTACTCATGGGATTGGTAACTAAAAATGCCATTCTCTTGGTAGATTTTGCTCTAGCTGGCATCAAAGAAGGAAAAACCCTTAAGAAAGCGGTAATTGCGGCGGGGGTATCTCGTTTGCGCCCTATTTTGATGACCTCTATCTCCACAATTGCGGGAATGATGCCGATCGCCTTAGAGTTTGGTGCTGATGGAGAAGTTCGTAGCCCCATGGCGATCGCCGTGATTGGTGGTTTTACCACGTCTACGCTGCTTACTTTGGTTGTTGTTCCCGTGCTCTTTACCTATGTTCGCAGTTTGGTTGGCTGGCTAGGGAAGTATCTCAACTCCAATCGTCAGGAACAACCAAACCGTCAATTGAATCGCGGTTAGTTTAGGGCGAATCACGATTCGCCCCTAGCTAAAAATTACTTTGCCATATCAAACAGCAAGATTTCTGTTTCTACATCATCTGCTAGATCTGCGCTGTGGGCGATCGCGATTTCTGGTTCGTCAACGATCGCCGCACCATCTCCTGCGGTTAATATGCGATCGCCAAGTAAGACTGCGCCTTTAGTTACCTGTAGCCAAACCGCACGATTTTCATCGACTTTATGAGTCAGGCGATCGCCCTTACCCAAAGAGGCTAGATACAAATTAACATCTTGATGAATAGTTACCGAACCATTTCGACCATCGGGAGATCCGACTAATCTTAGATTGCCCTGTTTTTCTTCTGGGGTAAAGTTTTTCTCTTCATAACTAGGCTCTAAACCAGCTTTATCGGGCATAATCCAGATTTGTAAGAAATGGACGGGATTGCTATTGGAGGCATTAAATTCGCTGTGTCTAACACCCGTACCTGCAGTCATTCTTTGGATATTTCCTGGGCGAATTACCGAGCCATTGCCCATGCTGTCTTTATGAGCCAGTTCTCCTGAAAGGACATAAGAAATAATTTCCATATCTTGGTGTCCGTGAGTACCAAAGCCTTGGGCGGGAGTTACTTTATCTTCGTTAATAACTCGCAAACTGGCAAAGCCCATGTGCTGCGGATCGTAATAGCTACCAAAGGAAAAGGAATGTCTACTGTTGAGCCAGCCAAAGTCTGCTAAACCTCTTTCATCTTTGGGACGAATGGTAATCATATTTGTTTTACCTCCTGTGCTTTACTCTCGATATATTTATTTTAGAGTGATTCTAAATAAAAGACAATATGATATATTAAAGACATATTGTCTCGATTTTTTCTACAATCTATGGATAAATTTGCCAGCATGGAAGCCTTTGTGCGAGTTGTCGAATCGGGAGGATTTGCCGCTGCTGCCAGGAAAATGGGAGTGTCCCGTTCTACGGTAAATAAGCTAGTCATCAATTTAGAAGACGAACTGAAAGTGCAACTATTGCAGCGCAGCACTCGCAAGGTAAATCCGACTCCTTCTGGATTGACATATTATGAAAGATGTCTCGATATTTTGGCAGAGGTAGCCGCCGCAGAAAATGCTGTATCCCAACTGCAAACAGAACCCCAGGGAATATTGAAAATAAATGCACCAATGTCTTTTGGCACCCTCCATTTAGGCAAGGCGATCGCCGAATTTATCGCTCAATATCCCGAATTACAGGTACAGCTTACTCTCGACGATCGCTTTATCGATCCGCTTGCCGAGGGCTACGACATTACGATTAGAATTGCCCGATCGCAATCATCTCCCAGCTTGGTAACAAAGGCGATCGCGCCGATTGAAAGAGTACTCTGTGCTGCCCCTAGCTATCTAACTCAACAAAGCATTCCCCAACAGCCCAAAGATTTGATCGAACATTCTTGTCTGCATTACGGTCATATAGTTGCGGGAAATCAGTGGATCTTAAACCGAGAAGATCGAGAACATAGAGTAACTGTAACAGGAGTGCTTTGCTCAAATAACGGCGAGATACTTAAGGATGCTGCGGTAAAAGGATTGGGAATTGCTTTATTGCCGACTTTTATCGTGCGATCGGAATTAGATGCGGGAAATTTGGCGCGGGTTTTACCCGACTATCATCCACCAGCGATCGATTTGTGTTTGGTCTATCCCCTCAATCGTCATACCAATACCAAAGTGAAGCTTTTTACCGAGTTTTTTGAAGAGAAATTCGGCGAGTAAAAAATATGCCGTCGATTCTTTAATCTACTATCTATAGAGCGATCGTAATCTGATAAATTAAAACCTATAATAGCTTTTTATTTTGATGTTTTATTTAAAGCTAATCCATTAAACATTTAGATAGATATTTAACTGCAAAATTCTGACTTATATGCTTTTGCTTCAGTCGTTTTGCTTGTTTAGATACTAATGAATATAAATCGTATTCTAATCTTAAGTTTAATAAATTTTCAGTTTCAGAAGGTTTAACCTCGACTATGAACTGATCAAATTTTCCATGGGTATCTCTATTCATCATTACGGATATTGTCTGGGGGAAATAACCTCTAAATTGTGAAATAATTTTTAGACCATATTACTGACCTTATTACATATAACAACTACTAAATAAACAATAAAGGTTTATCTTTCAAAGGCTCAAAAGCTTCGCAATCAAATTTATATAAACTTGCAGGGCGACCAGCACCGCGGGATACTTTTACTTTAGTATCTAATAGGAATCCAAGTTTTAATAACCGAGAGCGAAAATTAGAATAGTCGGAAAAATGCTCGCCTAAAATTGCACAGTATAGCTGGTAGACTTCATTTAGGGTAAATTCTGGTGGAAGGACATCAAAAGCGATCGGGCTATATTGAAGTTTGTTTTTTAATCTATTCCAACCATAATTAAGTATTTTATCATGGTCAAAAGCCAATGTCGGGATCTCATTTACTTTATACCAAGAGATGTTTTGATCGGACTTGGCAATAATTTTTGCTTCTTCATATCTGACTAAGGCAAAATAGCTTACAGATAAATATCTCACGCCAAAACTATCGGGTTCTTCTCTGGGATCTCTCCCAGGATCGCCAAAAGAATATAGCTGTTCTAAATATAAATTATCTACCTGTATTTTCTCAGCTAAAGTTCGATAGGCTGCGTCAGTTAGCGATTCTCCTTGACGTACTAAAGTTCCTGGCAAACTCCAATAGTTTTTAAACGGATCTTCATTTCTTTTTCGCAATAATACTAATACTCTGTTGTATGCCGTATCAACCGAGAAGATAACATTATCAACACCTACTTTAAAATCGGCTAAACTTTCTTGTTTGCTATTTATATCTGGCTTTATTTTGGAATTAATTTTCATATTTAGTACAGACAAGATATGCCTTGTCTCTATCGATTAACTACTTCTTTAACGTTGTATAGATTGTTTTGCCAAATGTAGTTATGAACTGCGGGAATAACTAAACTTTTATCTTTATACAAACGATAGGTACTAGAAGATACCTTTGGTGCATTCAAACTAGCGATCGCAAATTTTCCTCCAATTTTTTTTAAAGCTGCTAACTCTCGATCTTTGATGCCATATCCCAGGCGAGGTACGATCAAAAGCTTAACTCGTGCCAATAATTCTTCAATGCGATACCAGCTAGTAATTTGTCCTAAAATATCCGAACCGATTACAAAAGTAAATTCTACTTCTTCGCCCCATTTTTCTCTAGCTTTATTGACTGTGACTAGAGTATAGCGATCGCTTAATTCTGAATGCAGATTAATATTGTCATGAGTAAGATTAATGTCTGCGATCGCCAAACTCAACATCTCGCTGCGATCTAACAAGGGAGTTTGGTGCTGTTTAAATGGGTTATCTGATGCCCAAACTACCACGCGATCATAGTGACTTGCCAGCCAGTGTAATATGGTTTGATGTCCTACAGTTGGGGGATCGGCACTCGTGCCAAAAAGGGCAATTTTTTTCATTAATTGTTAGTTGTTGATTTTTGATTGTTGATTGCTCAATGATTCTTGTAGGGCTTTTAATGCATCTGAGATATTTACTTCAATGTTTTGAGGGTTATTAATTTTGCGCACATTATCAGGAAGGCTGGCTACGGAATTAGCTGTACGTTGGCTTATTTCTCCTAAAGTTTCTAGCGATCGCAATCTTTCCCCATCCTCCATGACTTTTACTAGTAAAGCTTGTTCATTTTCTTGAGACTGTTCGTTATGCAAACTCAACCTATCCGATTTTATTTCACCTTCTACCACAGTACGAAAAATTTGCTTGCGTCCAGGGTACGTCATCTTGTTACTAGACTTTTTCATAGTAGGAATGCGATCGATTTCTACTAGTTTATATACTCCGTTAATGCTTTCTCCCGTAACTAATTTTGTGCCGATACCGTAGCCATCAATAACTGCGTCTTCCTGTTTTAGTCTGGCAATTTCCCATTCATCCAAATCGCCGCTGACAAAAATTTTGGTATTGGGTAAATGGGAACTTACTTTTTGGGACATTTCTACAAGATCGCCCGAATCTATTCTTACTCCCGTAACGCTCATTTCTCCAGCAGCTACATAACTTTTCAATCTTTTGGCTGCTGCTACGGTATCGTAGGTATCGATTAATAAAGGTGCATGAGGAAAATAATTTTGAAAAGCTTTGAATGCTTCATCTTCATCTCCAGACATGGCAGAAATAGCCATCACCAAGGCATGAGCCATTGTTCCCCTTGGTTTTTCCCCCAACTTTAGCGCGGCGAGAACATTGGAAGTGCCGTCAAATCCTGCCGCTAGTGCTGCTCTAGCTGCCCATAGTGCACCCTGTGGGCTAAATGCTCTTCTCGTACCAAACTCTAATATGTTTGCATCTTCTCCCGCAACATCTCTAATTCTGGCTGCTTTAGTGGCGATTAAAGTTTGATAGTTAATCGTATTGAGTAAATAAGTCTCTACCAATTGAGCCTGCCACAGTGGAGCTTCAATTCTCAACATCGGTTCGTTAGGGAAAATTGCCGTTCCTTCTGGTACTGCCCAGACATCTCCCGTAAAGCTTCCTGACTCTAATATCTGCCAAAACTCTGGTGGTGCATTGTTAAATATATTTGTGTTTTGCAATGCTCTAATCTGCTCTGGGCTAAAGCTTAATTGCTCTAGATATTCGATCGCCTGAGCCAAACCCATAGCAATTAAATAACCAAAATTATGAGGTAAACGCCGCACGAACAGCTCAAAACTAGCCATCGTTTCGGCGATGCCTTCTCCTGCATAACAAGCAGACATGGTTAACTGATATAAATCTGTTAGTAAACAATAGTCTTGAGGGTTTATATTAAGTCCCTCTTTTGCTAAAATTGAATTCATAATGGAAATCCATAATAATTTTGGTATTAATTACTATAATAATAAGCATAAAATAACAAATCAGTCAACATAAAGGCAAAATTAATACTAGAATAACCCGAACGACTAAGGCTAAAATAACAACGTAAATCCAACCCCAGATAAATTGAGTTATGTTTGGCAAGTCTCCTCGTGAACCTCAAAAGCCTACTATGTCCGATCTAAAAGATATAAAACTATCTCCTCCACCTTCAGCCAATTTGACTCCACCCCAAGACACTCTGTTACAGACAGAAAGTACTGTTGTCGAACAAAATGAACTAGTTTCTACGGTAGAGAAGATTAGTCGTATCGCATCTCCCTATTTTGTCGCGATCATCGGTTTATCTTTGTATGAAAACAACTTTTTAATCGGCACGATCTTAATTCTAGTTGGTATTCTTTCCTTGCTTAAAGTAACAACTAAGGATGTTGGTGACTTTTTGGAATGGTTGAAAAACTTCTTAGGATTGGGGAAGTAGATGAGTAATAAGTCCCGTCAAGCGGGATAATATAATAAGTAATGAGTTTTTTACTCGTTACTTGTTACTAAATAGACATTTATCTGGAGACTATTTTAGTTAACTAAACCGAAAAATATTGACAGCGGAAGAATGATAAAACCGATCGCAATCGAAACAGCTAAAACTAAAGCGATCGCGTACACTATAGGGCTTATTTTAGAATTTAATAATCCAATTGATTGCCATGCACTCCAGATGCCATGACGCAAGTGCATCGCGAGCATAATCATCACTCCCGCATAGCCAAAAGCATAAACTGGACTCTGGAACTTCTCAATTACCAAGCGAGACAAATTACGCATTTCTACGCCATCGATGATAGTAGTGTAGTAAGTACCAAATTTAAAGCTAGCTAAGTGTAGAATCAAGAAAACCAGCAGTATACTTCCAGTAATCGCCATGCTGCGAGAGCTAATAGACTGCTTGCTAGGATCTCCCGCACTTTTTATTTCTTGATAGCCAATTGGTCTAGCTTTGAGGGTATTGAGTCTAATCGAGATACCAATTACTATGTGAAATATAGCCAATCCCAACAACACAAATTCGATCGCATAAAGTAGAATACCCAGGCGATCGATAAAATGAGCTAGCTGATTATATGCCTTACTACTAGCCAAAAGAGTAAGATTGCCCGCCATATGAACCAAGACAAACAACGATAAGCCTAATCCTGTGACTCCTGTAATAATTTTTCTGCCGATGGGAGAATTATAAAAATTAATTGGTTTCGGGCGATCGCTGCTTATAGTCATGGCAATATATTTACTTGTTGATTGTTAATTACGCTTAGTGTGAATTAACTTCGTTGAAAAGTTGTTGGTTCATAGCTATCAGCTCTTAGCTCTTAGCTCTTAGCTTTTTTAGATTCTGGTATTTTTCTGGTATTTACTCAAAAGTTAACTATATAAATCTAGAGCTACCTGATTCCTTCGTTTCTGACTTATCTATTTGGTCATTTTAATTCACACCAGACGTTGTTAATTGTTAATTATTAATTGCTTAATACTCATTTCCATCACATCAGTAGTTTGCCCCGAAACGCTAAACAATAAAGCTTCACGATATATCCTGGCTGCATCAGAATGCAAATAATTAGCCCCACCTGATGAAGCCACTATCGCAGCTTGACTGCAACGTTGAGCGAGATTAATGGCTGCTGCACGAAGTTCTAATTTTGGTTCGTAAGATGTATTGTCATCTTTAGATAAAGCAATCGCATTTTCTTGACACTGTTCTACTTCCGTATTTAAAGATTGCCAAGAATCATGTAAAAAATCGAGCTGTTTCTTTTTGGCTGAAGCTAACAAAACATCCAATCCCGCATAAGCACAGCCAAGAGCATACCAGGCGTGATTGAGAATATTGCGACGGCTGCTTTGATGAATCGCTCCTGGTGGCTCGATCTTTACTACCAGACTTTTATCCAAATACCAGCGCTCGATCTTGGCACTGACAGTATTAGTAGATGCGATCGCCATCAGTTCCATTGGTTCGCTTATGGTAATGCTACCTGTTGTGTTTTTGTTTTGGAAAGGCAATATTCCATAAAGTTCCCTTCCATCAATTAAAGTCGCACCCAAGATAAAATGCGAAAAAAAACCATAACCAGTTATCCAGGGTACTTCCCCCGATATTTCGTAGCCGAGATCGGTTTCTTGAGCCAAAATCATTGGTGTTCCCCGACGACGCAAATGAGAAAATCCTACTCCTATTAACGTTTTCCCCGTCGCCATACTAGACAAAAACTTCGTTTGCAGATGTCGATTATCGCTCTTGCTTAACATGCTCGCCGCACTTTGATGTTGAGTTTGCAAAAAGGTCAAAGCACCAGAAACTCTAGCTAATTCTACCTGTACCAAGCGATACTCTAGTTCCGACATCCCGCCTCCACCTAGATCGGTAGGAACTTTCAAAGCCAGCAAAGAGCGATCGCTCATCATGTTAAGAGCTACTGCCAACTTTTGGCGATCTCGATCTATTTCATTGGCAATAGGTTTTATCTCTTCCTGTAACCAGTTTAATTCTAGCCCTAAGAGCTTACTCATCTTTAGGAGAGTCAAGACTGATATCTTTTACATTACGAGCAATTCTGGACAGTTCGCTTTTCTCATTTAGAGATACGCGAGAGGGAGAACCGCTAATAATACCTTCATAGTTGCGGAAAGATTCCTTAATAAAGGGAATTTCTGGCGCATCGGAGCTAATAACATATTCCCTGATACCTTTATCGTGCCAAGATCCTCGCATTTTAAACACGTTCATGGCTCTCGACATTTCTCCTCTAATCTCTACATACTGCAACAAAATAATCGTGTCCGTAATTGTAGATATGTGAGACTCGGTAATCGAATTTGCACCTAAAAACTGATCCGTTGTGTTGGTGAAGAAACCTGTAATTTCTTCTTGCTTGGCATAGCCAGTGACTCCAATCACAAACTGACGAAAAGCATTATTTGTGACTCCTCTAGCCAAGGCTGATAGAGAATCAATTGCAATTCTAGATGGCTTGAATTCAGTAATCTCTGACTTAATCATTTGCAGGTGATCTTCCAAGCCTGCAGATTCGGGATAAGCGCAGAGTAATTTTAATAATCCCTGACGCTCCATTTCTTCAAAATCTACGCCCCAGGAAGAAGCATTTCGCGATAGCTGTGCTCTCGACTCTTCATAGGCAAAGAGTACGGCTCGTTCTCCTTGGCGACAACCTTCTTCTAAAAACTTACTGACAAGCAAAGTTTTGCCCGTACCCGTCGCACCAGTTGCCAAAATAATCGAGTCTTTGAAAAAGCCTCCTCCGCATAGCTTATCCAGCCGCTTGACTCCAGAAGAGCGGCGCACGTTAGAAGATCTTTGAGTAAGACGCATCGCACCGAGAGGGAATATATTGATCCCATCGTTGGTAATGGTAAAAGGATACTCTCCCTTCATGTGAGTCGTACCCCGCAGCTTGAGAATCTCGATCGTGCGACGACGACGTTCCCCTTCCAAAACATTACGAATAATAATTACATTGTCCGAGACAAATTCTTCTACACCGAAGCGCGCAATTTGACCGTATTCTTCGACTCTTTCGGTAGTTAAGATAGATGTCACCTCTAGCTGCTTGAGGCGGGCGACAAGGCGAAATATTTCTCTTCTGACTACAGATGCTGCGTCGTATTGCTGGAATACTGCAGTCACGGAATCGATAGAGACTAGCTTTGCCTTATATTTACGAATTGCATACTGAATACGCTCGATTAATGCGGAAAGATCGAAATTACCCACAACCTCCTGTCCTTCTGGATCGGGAGACGCATCTAAGATAAACAGTTTGCCGCGATCAATTAGATCTTGCAAGTCCCAACCAAAGCTGTAGGCATTTTCAATAATATCTTTGGGTGACTCTTCAAAGGTGACAAAGATACCAGGACAATCAAAAAACTCAATTCCCCGATAGAGGAACTGTACTGCTAGTAAAGTTTTACCCGTACCTGATGTTCCACTCACCAGGGTAGTTCTACCAATAGGTAATCCTCCATGAGTAATTTCATCAAATCCTTCAATCATGGTACGGATCTTGCGCACACCCTTGGTTGTTATTTCCAGTTCTCGTGGCTGGTTACTAGGATTTGGTTCTTTCATCTAAAACTCAAGTAGGAAAAATTGCGATTAGCTAACCCTAAATTTGGCTTCGCTGATTAAGCAAATAAATAAAAAGACTATGTATAACGACAGTGTAATATCTTACAACAGACTGCAGCAGAGCTATCAAGATTCTCGTTCGCGTATTTCTTCATAAAGCAAATCTAAGCCAATTAAAACTTTTTCGCGATCGCTCAAATCGCCAATTATTTTGCGTACTGGTGGAGGCAAGACCTTAGACAAAGTCGGAGTTGCCAATATTTTATCCTCTTCTGCTAGCTGAGGATTTTTTAAGACATCGATTACTTTTAAAGCATAAACTCCTTGAAAATCTTTTTCCAAAATATTTTTAAGAGTTTTTAAGGCTCTGACTGAATTCGGCGTATTTCCTGCTACGTACAACTTAAGCACATAAGTTTTTCTAAATTGATCCATAAGATTGAGTTAGTTGTTGTTCTTTCGGTAACAGTAAATCTAAAATTTTGTTTAATTTATGGCAGAATTTTTATTAATAAATCCCTAATTTAATTACTTTTTTTATTTTACTCCAAACAGTAGTTCCAAAGAGATATCTTCTCCAGGAATAGAACGACGATACATTTCGCATAAATGAGAAATCACGTCTATTAAAGGTAAGCGATAATCTAAAAGAATATCGTCATTTCGACCCTCTATTTGCAGCTGATGGGAAAATTCATCGATTAAATTCATATGGATTTCTAAAATCTGAGAAGTAGAAACGTCAGCAAAAAAGATCAGGTCTACAAATTCATCAATTAGCTGATTAATACTTGGATTGTCATCAAAATAATTGAGTAATATACGTCGATAACAATTACTCAATCGATTCAATAATTTTTCTCGATTTTGCTCGGACAAATTGCGATAAAAATCGTAACTGTTGCGCTTATAATAGACACCCAAATAACCCAGTCTTTCCTTAATTTTATTAGTCAAGCGGCGTTGTTGAACTACCAGAGAGCTTTTTGCAGTTTCCTCTAGGTTTGATTTATCGCGTTCGAGAAGATTGTTGGGTTCTGAATCGGGTGCGAGTTTTAAAAACTTAGTAATAGCAAGATTAATGTATGAGTCAATTTCTTTTAGTTGAGTGGGATAAAGATGAATTTCTGCTTGATGACAAAAGGTTTTATCGGTTGACGCTTCACTTTTTGGTTCCTCTACATCGACTAGGTCTTTAATCGATTCTCCTGTTTCAATAATAATTGTCGGTAGTAGGATTTCCCGCCTTCGGAGTTCTTGTGAAAAAGTAGAGCCAAGAAGACTATTATTTATTAAAACGATACAGTCTATTTGCCCTTTATTCTCCGTCATAAAATCGAGCAGCTTATCTATCTGGCTGAAGACATTTAGCTCGTAGCGTTCTTCGTCTAATAAAACACGTACAGATTGAGCGAACTGAGATTCGGTAGAAAACAAGGAGACGCACATTCTACCAGAGATATCTTCATTAGCGGAGACTGAATCTGAATGTTGACGCTGTTCTTTACTATCTGAATCTGACATTGCTAAGTAAGTTTAACTTGATGGCTGCTAGCGTCTTTCAATAAAGATTGACCATAGAGTAGTAGCTCCTGCACTCTGCCCAAATAAGGCGATTTCATTTCGGTTTTTTGCACCATGCTTAACTGGGATCGAAAATCACCCCTTTAAGACGATTGTATGACGATATTCTTATACATATATCAATAATAAGTTAACATTCATTGCGCCCATTTGCGAATTGTAACTATCTTCTCTAGCGACTATGGATAAATTTCGTCATGAAAGATAATAAGAATTAGCAGCAGAGCTTTTCGTTATCGAGTTTAATGTATTAAGCGAGACACGAACTCACCGATCTTCTGTAGAAGCGAAGACTTAGTGAATAAGATGGCGAATAAAATCTAATCCTTGGTCGAGTTTGCTTCTGGAATCAAAAGCCAGGAAATCCATGTTCAACTACGATCTCAAGCTAAACGAATTTGTCTGCTCCATACCAATCTGTCAAGCAGAAGCAGACTTGGGCAGTATCTTACATATTTTTCATCAAACTAAATGCGAATCCTTGGCAGTGTTGGGGAAAAACAATACTTGGGGCACGATTAGTTCTGGGGAGCTATTAAGTTTTTTGGCGGCACCTTCCAAAAAATCATCAGCCGTCATAATAGGTCATCCCAAAAAGGTAATGCTTCAGGAAGACTTTGCTTTTGATACCAAACAAGATTTGCAATGCTTGATTCGACCCGCGATTGTTTATCAGGCTGATGCTACCTTATCGACCTTTCTCAAATCTCTAGGCAATGGTTACTTCCATAACAGCTGTCATCAATATTTAATTGCTAATGATGCGGGAGAATTACTGGGAAAATTAGACAAAGACAAGCTGCTTAATTACGTCGCTTTAGGATTCGAGCAGCGCGAGCGCGACTCTAGGCTGCCCAAATCTCAATTACCGATATCGTCAGTTCCTCTATTAAGCCTGCTAGATAATCTAGCTCTGCCCCTCAAAATAGAAAGCTCGGAAAGAAAAGATTGTTACGCAAACAAATGTTGGCGTCAACTAATTTCTCGCAGTCGAGACAAGTCCTCAGTTCAATCTCAAGAGCTTAATGTCTCTATTGCTAACTGGTGGATGAAAAAACAGTTAGAACGAGTGGAGATAGATGACATAGAAAGATTCTGCTGTTTGGGAGAGCGATATTATATTGCCCGACAATCCAATATCTCAGCCAACCCGATCGACTTGGCAAACCCAGCAACAACAGAATATTCTCTACTTCCTGACGATCGCACCTTAAGATCTTTTTCGGCAGGCGATCGCCTCGATCCAAAAGTAGATAGTAAAGATAGTGCTCATTTAGGTATACAGGTAGAAGAAGAAAAAGACTGGAACTATATCAAAATTCCTCTTGGCTTAGAACCAGAGGACAGTAGCAAAAATTCTGCAACTGCATACTGGCTGATACTGGCAATCAAACCATCTTTACTAAAGATCGGCGATCGCCCAGAGCCAGCTACAGCGGATTTCATTTCCAGAACAACAATCGATCGATTGCTGGGAACGATCGGTCACGAATTAAAATCCCCTCTAACGGGTATTGTTGGCTTATCAAATTTATTGAGCAGTCAGCAATTGGGAATCCTCAATCAGCGTCAAGCAGAATACGTACGGTTGATTCATAACAGCGCACAAAAATTGACGACCATTGTCAACGATCTAGTGGAGCTTACTAGCTTGACTACGGGAAAATTCGAGCTCAAGCCAGAGGCAATCGATCTGAAATCTTTGTGTAGCAAGCTTTATCAGCAGGCAATTGCCAAGTTTTCAGCTACAAACTCGACAGAATCAGATCTGCTGCTGTCAACTTCAGGATTGAAGTTGAACATAAATCCCGAACAAGAAACAACAATTGCTGATCGACTCCGTTTATCCAGCATTATCTCCCATCTCATGCTGGAGACAATTCAGTTTTTAGGTTCGCCATCCATTGCAATTCAAGTAGAGGTCGAGCCTGACGACGACAGTATAGCGATCTCAATTGGTAATGATGGAATCGACCAGCAATTCAACCAAAAAGAAGAGATTGAATCAGTCGGTCGAGATCTGGGCTTAAATTTGGTTATTGCCAGATATTTGGCACAGGCTTTACAGGGAAACATTGAAAGTTCTTTTTATGCTCGAGGCTGCCTGTTTACTCTCACTTTACCCAAAGCCGCTCTTCCCTCGACAGTTCTAGCTTCCGATTTATCGGAGGCTGTAAAAGAGTCGAGCGATCGCCATAAGAATCTGACTATACTTTGTCTCTATCCCGAATTAGAAGTAATCGATCTCAGTGCAGGGGACAATAGTGGTTTGAACTTTAACCTCAAAAGATGGGCAGAACAAGATTGTTCTGAGGATTTAGAAACAGAGGATAAATTCAGCTATCGGCACCGTATTATTGAAGCAGATGGTTTGGGACAGGCACATACATTAGCCCGCATTTGGCAGTTAGATGTTATTGTTTTGGATGGTTATCAAATAGCAGATCCCAATAAGTACCTGCGATCGCTTCAAAAATCAACATACTTATCTTCTTTACCTTTAATTACTCTCGATACTAAAACCACCGAAGCCGCCAATCAGATTGAAGGATTGAATGTTTATCCCTGTCTGCTACCCGCTCAATCTCGAAGTATCAAAGACTTAATGCAGGTAATTCAAATTGCCACAGAAGGCAGCTCGTAAGGTTTGCCAAACAAATAAAGCTTTAGGGATCTCAATCAGGTACAAGATTCATTAAAAATTAAATTTTCTCGAACCAAAAAGTTTTTTTTGCGATCGCCCTTTCAATAATAACTGTCAAAATGGGCAAATTTAGATTGAGATAACTTTGAACTATTGTCCGATCTAACACCATGCGTAAACAGATTAGTTTGAAACAAACACTAATAGTATTTCTATTTGTTATGGGGTTTTATAGTTTAAGCTCCACAATCGTTAACAGCCATGAAATCAATAATCAAAGTAAAAATGCGATCAAGTTAACGCAGGAAACTAAAATTAATGAAAAGGATAAGTCTACTCAAGACTTTCTCTTAACTAAAAAAACTGGTGGGCGGAGTGGAGGAGGTTCTTTTAGTCGTAGCAAGCCATCTCCTTCTAAAAGTAATAGTGGTTCTCAAAATAGTTATTCTAGCCCTTCCAATCGTAGCTCTGATTCTAATTCTTACAATAGCTCCTCTGGATCTACGGACGGAGAATCGAACTTAATCGGACTTGCTGTGATTGTCGGATTTATTGTAATTGTATGTATTTTAGTACGCTTAGGAATCATTGAAACTGGTTCTAGCAGTTATCAAATTTATTCAGCTAGTACGAGTGACACAAACTATAATGCCTACGATTTAGAGAGGGACAACGATATCGTCACTGTTTCTTTGTTACAGATTGTCTTAGATTCCAATCAAACAGCAGATATTAAACAGAACTTAAACAAACTAAGTATTGAGGTAGATACCTCTACTAATGAAGGGTTAGTAAAACTGATGCAGGAAACCGCACTGATATTGTTGCGCCACCAAGAATCTTGGGTTTATGCTTTTTCGAGTTCGGAATCACTTGATATTAGCCAAGCAGAAAAAACATTCGAACGCTTATCAATCACCGAAAGAAGTAAATTTAGTAGAGAAACCCTCAACAATGTAGACGGTAAATTACAGACTACCCAGATCAATTGCGATCAAATTAATAGGAATCAAGCTTATTTAGTAGTAACGTTAATTGCAGGTACGGCAGACGACAAGCCTTTATTTGAAAAAATATATGTAGCTGAGGAATTAAAAAGTGCTTTGATTAAAGTTGCTTCAATGCGAGATGACTATTTAATGAAGTTTGAATTACTCTGGACTCCGCAACAAAATAATGAATATTTGACGGAAGAAGAATTGTTAATCGAATATAGCAATCTGATAATGCTTGCATAAATATTGCGATCGCATTACTTCTACCCTAACTACAAAGCCATAACTTGCAGGCTGCGGTAGCAGCCAAGTACGGCGCGAATGCGCCATCGTCTCGCATAACGAGACTTGAACGCGAAGCGTTCGTTTAGCGACGCTCTGAGCCGAATGGCTCTGCATACGGAAAATCTCGAACAAATGAAGTCTCTACGCTGGCTATTAAGAGTTCCTGCTATATGCGAAGCGGTATCCTTGTATCTTGAAATTAGGATTTTAAATCCTGATAATTTAGAGAAGGTAGTAGACCGTGGTATCCTTGGTTGCTCGAAACCGTCCTAAAGCTGGGTCGCTACCAGCTCTTCCTCCTCTAGTGAACTCAAACAATCGCCTGGGCAAACTAAGCCCGTATTTTAGCAAGGAAGAGTCAAAGGAGCGAGAGAAACAATCAACATAATCACCACAGAGAAAAACTCATGAGTGAACAACAGTGGGTCGGAATAGATGTCTGTCAAAAATATCTTGATGTCTACGTACGTCCATTAGGAAACCTATTTCAAGTAACAAATAATGAGGTAGGAATTAGTAAGCTAGTTCAAACTTTAAAAAACATCGAACCAAAATTAATTGTACTCGAAGGCAGCGCGTACGCGCAGTCCGCCGCTAGGCGGCTAAGAAGCTTCGCTTCTGCGGAGGTATGGAAATTGATGCCGTAATCAAGTTAACTGAGGCAAAACTTTCTGTAGCAGTAATCAATCCTCGTCAAGCCAGAGATTTTGCCAAAGCGACGGGAACACTAGCCAAAACCGATGCTATTGATGCTCAATTGTTGGCGCATTTTGCCGATGCGATACGTCCTCAAGTGAGACCAATAAGTGATGAATCTTCGCGCCAACTAGAAGATCTAGTAACTCGTCGCCGTCAAATTAGTGACATGATTACCGCCGAAAAAAATCGTCGTCGAGGTAAAACTAATTCAATTCAAGCCGATATTGACGAACACATTGAATGGCTCGAAAAGCGACTCAAAGAAATTGAATCCCAAATCAAATCAGCAATTGCGATTAATGAAGACTGGCAGCAAAAGATGAAATTGTTGACCAGTGTGCCTGGAGTCGGTGAAGTAGTAGCTGTGACTTTGATCTCATCTTTACCAGAATTAGGTACAATCTCGCATAAATCAATTTCCTACTTAGTTGGTGTAGCACCCCTAAACAGAGACAGTGGAAAGTTTCGAGGCAAGAGAAAAGTTTGGGGTGGACGAGCTACAATTCGTTGTGTTTTGTACATGGCGACTCTAGTGGCTGTTCGTTTTAATCCTGCTATCAAAGCTTTCTATGAGCGTTTGCTCAAAAAAGGGAAACTCAAAAAAGTTGCTTTGACTGCTTGTATACACAAGCTTTTAATTTTTCTCAATGCCATGATGAGAAATAATCAAACCTGGCGACAAGAAGTTAGTCCGTAATTGGCAACCTCAAATCGTTTAGTTCAATGACCGCGATCGCTTTGATTTTGTCTTGTTTGCAGCAAGTTGTGACTGTGACAAGGGAATTTTCTTGCTTTATTTGGTCGTAGCGCGATCGCCTGAAAACGACAAATTTAACTTGACATTCAAGACAATCGCTTTAGGACAATCAAACAGACTCAGGAATTACTAACCTCAGATAGTAGCATTTTCCAAGATAGCCAGATTCAGGGATATCGTCTGGCTGAGATCTGTAATTACTGTCGAATCAAGGCTAGTTTAATTCTCAATCAAACTGCCGTTGATATTTATTTTGGCAACTAATATTTTCGATTCTGAAGAGTTAAAAAGCCAAAGAATAATAGCTAATATTCTTCCAACGAAGCTAATTCATGTCAAGCATCATTTAACATCGCTTGTATTTCATCCTCACTCATATTTTCTACTTCAGTTAATAACTTTTCCATCTCATCAGTATCATTAGTTTCTATTAAATTATTACTAATAACCCCTGCAATTTTCGCTGCGGTAGGAGATTCAAACAGGAATTCGCGCATGGGGATATCGACTTGAAATTCTTGTTTGAGACGGGATACTATTTGGATTGCTAATAAGGAATGTCCCCCTAGTTCAAAAAAGTTATCATCTGCGCCAATTTTATCAATTCCTAGTAGTTCTTCCATTACTGTGATTACTACTTCTTCAATATTATTTTTTGGGGCAACATATTCTGCGGAAACATTAGGTTTCTTTTGCTTGCTTAAAGCCGTCAAACTGGTTTGCGCTTGTAGCTTATCTATTTCGGTCAAGGACTTGGGTTTAATCCATTTATCTATTCTGGGTTGTAAATCTGTAGGGGATGCGATCGCCTGAGTTATATTATTACTTAAGACTCTTTTCGTTATTTCCCAAGCTTCATCGGGATTAATCGCTAAATCGATTAGATTTAAACCAATTTTTGCTGTTTGTTCTTGTTTATAGCCATCCCAATTAATGGTAAACCAGGGGATATTACCTTCAGTATTTTTAGTAGTCGCAAAGGTATCCATAAAAATGTTAGCAGCAGTATATGTAGTAAAGCCAATTCCCCCAACAATAGAAGATAATGAAGATTGTAATAAGAACCAGTCGGGTTTTGCTTCGGTTAGGATTTCATCGAAAATAGTTAAACCTTTTACTTTGTTTTGGAATTGTTTGCTTATTTCTTCAGCAGTTAAAGACTTAAGCGGACAAGCATAATTATCTCCCATAGTATCGGCATGAATTACACCGTCTATGTTCTCAAATTTCTTGATCGCTTTATTAACTAAAGATTGAATAGTAGTGCGATCGGTTAAACTACTACTAATAAAAATAATTTCTGTTCCCGATGTAGCAAGTTCTTGTAATTGCTGGATTAATTTATATCCCCAATGGCTTTGATTATCTTCTAACCATACTTGCCAATTTGATTGTTTGGGTAATCCTTCTCTACCAATTAAAACTAAATTTGCTTTATATTCTGTTGCTAAAGAACGAGCATACATCATACCCAAACCTTCGACTAAATCTCCTGCAATTACATATGTTCCTTCTGGTTTTAAAGGAAGTGAATTATTAGTAGAAACAGGTAATTCTGTAATAACTTGCCGCCACTTAAAATTACGACGGTAGGCAGTCACATTTTCCGTAGGAATAGTCAGAACGCCCGTAACCAAATTATCGACAATATTGCTTTTGCCTAAACTATTTATTTCCAGATCGATATTATGACAAATAAGTTGGGGAAACTCTTGGGGAATTACTTTACAAATACCCATTACTAAAGCCAGATTGGGATTGAGTTGTTCGTTGCCCGTAACTTCTTGAATATTGCTGGTAATTATAGAAAGTTGTATTGGTTTATTTATCTTTTTGCTAGTTAAAGCTTGAGTTAGATGAATAAGGTTATTAAAGTCTTGCTGGGAATTATCGGTAAATATTGCCGATTCTTTGAGACTCCAAAGATAAATGATTTTTTGCGGTAATTTACTATTTGTTTCTAGTTTATCCAGTAAAGTCAAATAGTCTTGCGGATTAAGAGGATCGATTTTATAAGACTTATCATTTTCTTGACTAAATGCTGTTGCAGGAGAAACTGATATTACCTGACAGCCTAACTTTTTCAATTTGGCTTTTAATTCTTGGGAAAAAGTATTGTAACGAGCAAAAATCAAACAAGTATAATCTTCTTTCAACTCTAAATGATTATTACTTAACGGGCGATCGCGCTGCCAAGAAGGTATATAAATCCAGTCTTTGAGATCTGGTTTTTTAACAGGTTGAGATGTTGCTACGGGTGTAGTATTTGTAGCAGGAATATTGTTGACGCGATCGATCCAGTAACGTTGTCTTTCAAAAGGATAGGTGGGTAGAGGAATACGATAGGGAGTTTCATTCTGATGCAAACTTTTCCAGTCTATTTCTACTCCAGATAACCACAATTGTCCTAAAGTATTGAGGATAAAAGAGATATCCCCTAACTTTTCTTTAGGATGGGGCAATGACGTAAGAAAAACCGTGTCTTCTGGAGATTGATGTTGCTTGGCTAACGTGGCTAAAGTTCTTCCTCCACCGACTTCTAATAAGATTTGGTTGGGAGTAGTTAATAATTCCTTTATTCCTCCACTAAAATTAACCGTCTGGCGTATATGTTTTGCCCAATATTCGAGGCTAGTAGCTTCTTCATCGGTAATCCATGTACCCGTAACGTTGGAAACAAAAGGCAATTGGGGATTATTTAAGGGCGAATAGCAATTCGCCTCTACATTAAATTCGTCGATAAATTTATCCAAAATTTCTTCCATCATTGCCGAATGAAAAGCATGGGAAGTATGTAAGCGACGACAAGCAATACCTTGCTGGGGTAGATCGTTTTCCAATCCTGCGATCGCATTTTCTGTTCCCGAAATGACACATAATTCGGGTGCATTAACTACCGCTAAAGATAATTCTTTTGAATCTGCGATCGCATTAACAGCATCATTCGCAGACATCGCCACCGACAACATCGCCCCTGTCGGACATTGCTGCATCAATTCTCCCCGCTTCGCTACTATTCTCAAAGCATCTTCTAAACCAAACACCCCCGCTAGGGTTGCAGCTACATATTCGCCGATACTATGTCCGATCGCATTACTAGGCATAATTCCCCAAGACATCCACAGTTTAGCCAAAGCGTATTCAATGGTGAAAATAGCGGGTTGGGCGTATTGAGTTTCGTTTATCGTAATGGTGTGAGAATTTGAAGATGTAGATTGGGAAAGGGTTAAAGGGAAAGGGGTAAAGGTTTCTTTACTTCTGCCTTTATCCGAAGGTGTATACCACAAGGGCACAATGTCCTTTAGGGCTGCCCTCTGCCCTGACGCGCTAGCTAATCCTTTAGGGCTGCCTTCACTAAAAACAATATCCTTCAACGAAACATCTAAATACTTGTCCAGTATTTGGAAACAGCGATCGCAATTTTCTTTAAAAACTGGTTGGGTTTCGTATAATTCCCTGCCCATATCTATATATTGACTACCTTGTCCTGAAAACATGAAAGTTATAGGACGATCTATAAACTGTTGGTGTTTGGTGTTGGGGGAAGTGGTTAGTTTTTCTATTGCTTCTTCAACAGTTGTCGCAATTACCATCCGACGATAATTAAAGGCTTTTCTACCAATCTGGAGAGTATATGCTACATCGGCTAAATCTACGTCGGGATTTTTTTGCAAATAACTAACTAAATTATCCGTCGCCGTTGACAATGCTGTTTCCGTCTTCGCCGAAATAACCAAAAGACTTGGGCGCAAACCTTCTTCCCTTGATCCCTCAGCCCCATCTGCTTTCTGCCTTCTGCTCTCTGCTCCTTCAAGGACAACATGAGCATTAGTCCCTCCCATACCGAAAGAACTTACACCAGCACGCAAAGGATATCCGTTTGCTTCCCACTCAGTAAGTTTAGTGTTGACGTAAAAATTGGCAAAATTAATTTCGGGGTTTGGGCTTTGAAAATTTAAGCTAGGGGGAATCTGCTGGTGATGTAATGCCAAAACAGTTTTAATTAACCCTGATATTCCTGCTGCTGCGTCTAAATGCCCTAAATTACTTTTAACCGAGCCTATTGCACATTTACTACTCCTGTTGGGGAATACTTTGTTTAAAGCTGCCAGTTCGATCGGATCGCCCAAAGATGTACCAGTGCCGTGAGCTTCAATGTAGCTAATGGTTTCAGGCTCTACTTTTGCTTGTTGGAGGGCGCAATTTATTACCTCTGCTTGTCCTGTTACGCTAGGGGCTGTTAAGCCTACTTTATCCCCTCCGTCGTTATTAATTGCCGAGCCTTTGATTATTGCATAGATATTGTCCCGATCTTTAATAGCTGCGGACAATCTTTTTAACACTACAATCCCAACACCATTACCGAATATCGTACCCTTTCCTTCTGCATCGAAAGCCCGACAGTAACCGTCGGGAGAAGCGATACTGCCTTCTTGATACAAATAGCCCTGTTTGCCCTCCGTATTAACGGTAATGCCTCCCGCCAATGCCATATCCGACTCACCATCCAGCAAACTTCGACAGGCTAAATGCACCGCCACCAAAGAAGTGGAGCAACCAGTTTGAATCCCGCAACTCGCCCCCTTCAGATTCAATTTATAAGATACCCTAGTAGGCATTAAGCCCATCACGTTACTAATAACTACCTGGACGTTATTAAGTTTCTTTTGTAATTCTGGCGAAGAGTTGAGATTGAGTAAATAAGTATTCAGTGCCGATCCAGCAAAAACACCGATCTTCCCTGCAAAGCGATCGCTATCGTAACCAGCATTTTCCAACGCCGTCCAAGCCGACTCTAAAAATATACGATGTTGGGGGTCAATAATCTCGGCTTCTAGGGGAGAATAGCCGAAAAACTCGGCATCAAAGTCTTCTATACCGTCAAAACTACTATGTGCCCGCACATAATTAGGATTATTAATTAAATCCTGGCTGACTCCCGATGCTTGTAATTCTTCATCAGATAAAAACCGAATCGAGTTAACTCCCTGTTGCAAGTTATGCCAATATTCATCCAGGTTATTCGCCCCAGGAAACCGCCCCGCCATGCCAATAATGGCAATGGATTCGTTCTTTTGCTCCTCAACTGCTGCTAGTTTTTCTTTAGCTTCTTTAAGGGCGTTTAATACTCGTTGGTTAATATTCGATGTCATATAAACTATGTATAGAAGGGAATGTATAAGATATATAGTGTGTCTGCTGTCAACGAGAGAACAATCTATTTATCTTATCGATAAATTTTTACTTGTTGAGAATTATACCTAATTAATAGCTTGAGATTCTATAAGCACATCTTCATTATCTCGAATAAAATAGTCTGGGATAGTAGTTTGCGATCACTTAATACTTGTATTTTGATATTTGCATTTTCTCTGGCTTTAGCTAGAACTATAGCTCTGTTAAATATATTTCATATATGACAGAGTTCGATCTAGAGTTCTTTGAATATTTTGCACAAGCTCAAATAGAAGTATTAACAGATAGAGAACGTAAAATCGTTGAATTTAAGATATGGACTCACAGGAAGCAAACCTCTAACTCTAGCTTCCATTCCATTGGTAATATTTTTGGTATTTCTAGAGAACGGATTCGTCAACTTTGGAATAGAGCTTACAGAAAAATTCGTGTTAGAGGACAAAAGCAAATTAAAGCTAGTATGCTCGACGCTCCCTGTGCCGAATTACTTAATATATATAGGGTCAATTATTCGCCCCCACGAGTCAAATTCTGTGGATAGGTTAGTTGAATTTTCCAGAAATAATTTCTCTTGTTTACCACAACAAACCCATGCTTTTTCACTAAGCTGTTTGGAAATGACTTGGGAAGATTTCGAGCAGTTAAGTTTAGAAAGCGATCGCGACTTATCCGCAATTTCTACTAAAAATTAATAAACCAGATCGAATGCAGCTTGTTTAACTCCCGACACATCAATCATCTGCTGTAATTCACCGTGATCGTATTTTCCTTCAAAAGCTTCTAATGCCGCTCTTCGGCTTGCCGCTTCAAAGGCTTCATCTATAGTTTCAATTAGTTCTTCCTTACTAGCATAATAACCGCCAGATTTACGCCGTTTGTTAGTTCGTTTAATTTCTCTGACAGAATTATCAATAGAAACATCCCACGATCTAGTGGTTCGTTTTTCTGCTTGTTGTTTGATGAGGTGAACTAGCAGAATGACTGCATAACTATAAATCTTGTTGAGTTTATCCTCTTTTGACATTTCTTCTAGTTCACCAACAAGTTCTAGAGCTTTGAGATAGTTTTTTTCTTCGATATACTTTCTTAGAGTCAATAATTCTTCCATCTCAGAATCCTTTTGTGTCTTCTTTCAATTTTAGACAATTTGTCCTCCACGAGTAGCCTCAATATATCCAATTTTCCCATAAGATAAGTAAGGGTATCACCAAAAATTCTTAAAGTTATATTTGTTATGTGTAACATTTAAAAATTCAAACTGTAAATGCAAAACTATTTCTACAAACAGAATAATCATGAGTATCTCTGGTAAATCAGAGTATGACCGTCAACTTGAAGAAAGTGCAAGACAGCAAGCAAAAGCGGAGCAACAAGCAAAAATTTATAAAGCACAACAAGAAGAGAGCGCACGTCAATTAGAACAGTCTAAATTGCAACAAGACAGAGCCGAGCAACTACAGCAGGAATACGCAGATATACTCAACACATCTCGGAAACTTCAAGATCGTTTCTCACAGTTGCTAGATACATTGGAAGATCGAGCCACACGATTTGATGTACTTTTAACTAAATGGGAAGAAGAGAACGGTGAAAATTTGAGTTAACTAATATTAAATGCTATTTCATTAAATCGAAAAATAAGCTTTAAAACCGATATCAATATAATTTCAGAAGACTCTATTGATGTTTATAACAGATAGCTTTCCCATAGATATAAACCGTCTTATTAAACAAGACCAAACCTTAAGCTGTTCAGGAATGACTTGGGAAGATTACGAGCAAATAAGTTCAAAATACGATCGCGGGTATCGGACTTCTTTCTGTGATGGAGTGATTACAATAATGTCGCCCAGTCAAAGCCACGAGCGAATTAAAGATTTTATCTTCTTATTAGTTGTTGCCTATTGCGATGTAATTGATGTAATTGAATTAGATTATTATCCTACTGGTTCGACAGCTTTTAAAAATCGAGATCGGCAAGTAGGGAAAGAACCTGACTGTAGTTTTTGTTTTAATAGTTTAAAAGATGTTCCCGATCTAGCAATAGAAGTAGTGTTTAGTAGTGGTGGAACTTAGGATTTAGAAAAATATAAAAGATTGGGAGTTAAAGAAGTTTGGTTTTGGATTAATAATAATTTAGAGATTTATGTTTTAACTGATAGTGTTTATCAGCGTAATAATTACAGTTTTGATTTGCCAAAACTCGAAGATAAGCTATTAACAAAATATATTGCTCGATCTCTAAACAGTAATCCGAGAACGCTGAAAAAAAGTTTCCTTAAAGAATTACAATAGTCTATTGTTATAAAAGGAATTTTAACAAGTCCGACCCCGAAATACCTTTAAATCGATAGTTAAGTATGTCGAATCAAGAGCAAGCTTCCTCTGACAGCAACGCAACTCCAGAAAGTAAAAAATCCCCTGAGAAAACCGAAAAAAAACGTCAACTCCTCGGCATCGATCCCGTAGAAAGGCAGCAGGAATTAGCACTACCCGATAAAGTCCTGAAATATACTACTCATACAGGCTCGATTCCTCTCAAGGATGAATTTGGTGAAACCGAAGCCGAAATTTTCTTCACATCTTACACCCTCAATGAAGCAAGTGTTCTCCGACCTCTAATTTTTGTCTTTAATGGGGGTCCTGGTTCTTCATCGGTATGGTTACATCTAGGTGCTGTAGGTCCTCAGCGGGTGGTAATGCAACCAGATGGCTTTCAACCACCTCCACCCTATCGCCTGCAAGACAATGCTTATACCTGGCTCGATCGCGCGGATTTAGTCTTTATCGATCCAGTAGGGACGGGTTTTAGTCGGGCGATCGACAAAGAGAAAGATAAGAAGTTCTGGAGTTTTGAAGGAGATCTTCACTCTGTTGGGGAATTTATTCGGTTATATTTAACCCGCTATCAACGCTGGACATCACCCCTATATTTAGCGGGCGAGAGCTACGGTACTACTCGTGCTGCTGGTCTTGCCAGTCATTTGGTGGATCTGGGGATTAACTTCAATGGCATTATTTTAATTTCTAATGCAATGGATCTGCGTCCAGTCTTTTTTGGACGGGGTGACGACTTGCCCTACCCGCTATTTATCCCCACCTACACAGCAGCAGCCTGGTATCACCAAAAACTCGCTCCCGAACTGCAACAGCGATCGCTAGAAGATGTTTTAAAAGAAGTAGAAACTTGGTCGGAAAATGAGCTAACTTTAGCCTTAATGAAAGGAGATCGCCTGTCAGAGAGCGATCGGCAAACTGTTGCTACCACTCTTGCCCGCTATATTGGCGTAGATGTAGATTTTGTCCTGGGTTCTAATTTACGTATCGATATTTCTCGGTTTTGTAAGGAATTACTCCGCCCTGAAAAACGCAGTATTGGACGCTTTGACGCTCGCTACACGGGAATTGAAGCCCTCTCGGTTAATGAACGTCCCGACTTCGATCCTTCTGCTTACGCGATCGAATCCCCATTTACCTCAACCTTTAATGACTATGTACGTCGCAGTCTCGGCATTGAAACCGATCTCCCTTATGTGATCCTCAGTATGGACGTAAATCAAGCCTGGAAATGGGAAAATGGCGAACTACCCACAACCGCAGCAGCTTTACGAGAAGCGATCGCCAAAAATCCCTTTATGAAAGTTTTTGTTGCCCAAGGATATTACGATCTAGCCACGCCTCACTTTGCCACAGACTACACCCTATCCCATATGAATCTCGACTCAACCCTCCGAGATAATATCCAAGTCAAATGCTACGAAGCGGGTCATATGTTCTATCTTGATGAAAGCTGTTTAACAGCTTTTAAAGACGATATTGATCGCTTCTTGAGCGAAAGCTGGGTGAAATAGTAGCACGATTCATCTACAGAATATCTACCTCTTCTTGTTTGAGACGAATAACAACTCCAACTTGTTTAAGCAATTTTTTTAGGATTTAAGCAATTTTTTCTCATAATGTTAGTAGCTTGAATGATGTTAATCAATGCCAAACTCCCTATAAGTAGCGATCGCTTAAGTCAACAAGATCGGACTCTTGGTTTAGCTGATATGGATTGGACCGATCGCGAGCAGTGCGAACAAAAGTCATATTATAAAATGATTGCCCAACACTAATCAAAATAATCTCATAGACAACCAAAGCAAAATCTTTTTACAATAATTAACAGAATGTAGTAACCAAAAAATTGATCGCAAACAGACAATGGGTAAGCGTACGCCACAAAAGGGTTGGGATAATTTGAATGATGCCCAGCATCTTGACGAAATCGTCATAGATAATCGCAGTAGCAAACGTGCAGGTAAAGCCAAAGGGCGAAGACGCGATCGCCGCTATGAAAACCGACTTCTAAGCACCTCAGTTGATTTGTTGGATGATGAGGTGGAAGACAATTTTTAAAAATTTTCTGTGCTGATAAATTAGGTCAATATTAATGGAACGACTACATTAATAAAATAATGCTTACTTCTACTAAAGAACTACTGGGGACAGCACAAAAACATGGCTATGCCGTTGGTGCTTTCAATTTATATAATTTTGAGGGTGCTAAGGCAGTTGTCAACGCTGCTGAGGCAGAGAACAGCCCTGCAATGATCCAAATCCTACCTCATATACTGAAATATGGTGGCTCTCCTTTGATTGCACTTTTTTTAGAAGCAGCAGACTCGGCTAAAGTCCCGATGTCAGTCCACTTAGACCACTGTGGCGATCGCAACATCATCGAAACTGCTCTAAAAGCAGGAGTCCAATCGGTTTTAGCCGACGGCTCTAAACTTTCCTTGCCAGACAACCTGGCTTTTACCCATGAAATGACTATTTCAGCTCATGCAAAGGGTGCTACGGTAGAAGCTGAAATAGGTAGAATTAGCGGTACTGAAGATGGGATAACTGTTGCCGAGAGGGAAGCTAAAATGACAGATCCTGATGAAGCAAAAGAGTTTGTATCGAAATCGGGGGTAGATTTTCTTGCTGTTACCATTGGTAATGTTCATGGTCGGTATCACCAAGAACCACAATTAGATTTTGAGCGTCTAGCCAAAATTCGCCAACAACTCGAAATCCCTTTAGTATTGCATGGTGCCTCTGGTTTGCCAGCCACAATGATTAGACGGTCAATTGAACTAGGAGTATGTAAATTCAACGTCAATACTGAGGTACGACAAAAATATCTGCAATTTTGGCAGGAGTATGGAAAAAATAACGCTCAGACCGATCTCTTAGATTGTCAAAAAGCAGTAACCGAGGCAATGCAAAAGGTTATTGCTGAAAAAATCAGGTTGTTTGGTAGTGCTGGAAAGGCCTAGAGAGATGTAGGATTAATCTCTATGTAAATGCGCATTCAACTCTTTCCCTGAATTGTTTATAGCAGCTGCTGTGCAGATGTACCAACGAAAATCTCTCAAGATTTGTTGCGCGCTTTTTTTTATTGCTATATAATCTCAATAAGGAATTTGATAGAATATGCGTGACTTTCAATGTAGCGTCTAAATGCTATTGGTCTTTGCTGCTCGAAAACTCAAGATCGATTTCAATCGATCCCTTTTTTTAGGACTTTCACTTTGTAATTTTAACCATCCTGAGTTCTCTAGCGAAGTCTATATGGTCTATTTTAACCCTTTCTCCAGTCTTTATTAATTGAGAATAATTATAGATAGTTTAATCTGTAGAAAGCTCTATGAATGCAAGTAGCCAGGCGATTACGCCCAAATTAGCCAGTAGGATCGCTCACCTAGCTGTCCTTTTTCGAACAGAGTTTTCTGATGCAACCGTTGACTTAAGCCCATGGCTTACCGACGCAGAAACTGAATCTCAGCTCGATCCTAACTCCATTGACCTAAGTTTTTATTTTCCAAAGCATACTGAGGTACTCGCGTGTCAATGTGTTTTTATGCAGGTACATTTTTCTGAAGATTTGCTGCGACCCAACTGTCAGCTCAGAGAGATCGAAGTTTACGGTTATAGCGGGCTTGTTCATGCCGAACAGCAGTGGCAATTTTCGACAGAAGATTGGACATTTGTTGGTGCATCAATCCCAGAAACTGAACATCAGGAACGATTCAAAAGTATAGTGGATAATGTTTTAAAATTATTCAAGTACGTAAATCAGATGAATACATCTGGATAAGTAGATGGACAAAATTAATTTTTCGGTTAAGGCTGGGTAAAGGGAAAGGTAAAGGGGGAAAGGGTTTAAGCTACTTTCAAGATTTTATTCATAAGTGTTTTTTGTAAATCGGATTTAGTATTAGGCTTAACCATTGACAATCAAATAAAAATCGGACATGAAATAATATCAAATCCGATTTTCCGATTTATTTTACTTTCAGCAGTATCAAAGTAAGCCTAATGACATCTATACCGTTACAGGTGATACACAAAGCCCTTCGGCAATCTGAATCAACTTTTGGCGCACGTATTGCGGTACTTTATTTTTGCTGCTGATGCGTGGATAGTCTAGAGGATAAAGCATCAATCTACTATTTCCATAGGGATATAGTTCATCGTATTCAGCACCATTATCATAAACTAAACGATCTTCACGGTTGGGATAGAAGCTCTCTGCTGCACTTCCCTCTGCCACCAATAATGAATGGTTTTCCAGCTCAACATGCCAATAACAAAAGGGTTCGGTGGGTTTTGTTTTAACAATTGAAATATCGTTGACTAATGCTCCTGCATTAATCAATAGTCCCTCTACCAGGATTGCATGATCGGGAGAAGTATAAAGATCTCTTTCAGGTAAGTTATTACCCAAAGAACCTGCTTTGAACAGAATGGGATTACCCCGAAGTGGGTTTATAATCTGGTTTGGTTGGCGAGTTTGATAGCCTATCCATTTTACGGGTTCCAGTTTACCTTCGGCAGTTTTAACTATGTCCCCAATCGCCAATTCCTCTACCTTTTTATAGCCAACTTCGGTGAGGATGCGCGTTCCTGTTAGAAAACATTCATTCAAAGTTAATGTCACTGAAGCAGCTTCAGGATTGACTGTATAACCCTCTCCCACGCCAATGGAAAAAGTAGTTTGCTCTTCTCCAATATCGTCGTTACGTAGAGGACCATCGGGATCTGTCACTGCACCATTTTCTGTACGATCTGGGTCATCAAAAATAGGAAGAGAAATAGTCGCAGTTTGGTCTGTAACTAAAAAGTTGAAACCACTATTATCACTAAACCCACCAATTAAGCTACCACCAGTAGCTGATGCTTGAGGTGGAGGAGGAAAGATATCAAAGTCGCCCAAAGCAAATTCTTTACCAGTTTCAATTGGGACAGTAACACCACCTTCTGGGGGTGCTTCGCTCAAAGATAGGGTCAGAGTTACTACGTCACCATCATCTTCAAATAATTCCGTGATATCAGAAGAAATGCTGATTTCAGGCTCGCTGGTGGCGTTTAGCTGTTCGGGATTATCAGCAAATGTAATTGTATCGCTACTAGCTCCTGCGGCTACCGTTCCTGGCGTACCAAGACCACTGGGAACATCCTCTGGCGCAATTTCACTAATCGTCCAGGTTACTTCTTCAGCCACATCAGCAGCATCTTCGATTGAGGGATTACCAGGACCATCTAAACTCTCATCGTCAGGACTATTGAACAACTCGCCAGTAATCGAGGCATTTTGCGCTCTAATATTGACGGCTAAAGCACTGAAATCTAAGTTCTGGGATACGTCAAAAAAGAGAGGATTTTCATTAGCACCATCAATTCCAGTGAACTCTAATTCTTCGCCAAATCCGCCGAGAACAAATCTATTGATTGATGACGCTTCGTTAGAACTCAAAATGACTACAGTTCCTTCTGGTGGAGGAGCTTCATCGAGAGTAAAGTTAAATGTTACTTCAGCACCTTCGGTTTCAATTGCTACATCAGGCTCGATACTGAAGCTAACTTCAGCAAAGTTTCCCCGATAAGATTTTTGTAAATTGCTAGAGAATATAACGGGAGTTGCTACTTTGCCAAAATATGTTGTCAAATCCCAATTATTTCTTCCTGCTGCATTACCTACTTTAAGCGTTGATGCTGCTATGTTGGCCTTGGTTAATTGATGTAAATGTTGTAAAAATGAATTCCCAACTTTTCCTTGAGCTACTTCGCAACCATAGATTAGGACATCTTTTTGCTGTAAAGTTTCAGACCAAAGTTTTAATTGCCGACTATTTTTTCTTAGTGTGTCAAGATTTAGCCTGGTATTACCCAACTTTAGACATCCAGGTGAGCCATGACTAATTAAGTGCAAGCTAGAGAGATTAGGATAAGCAATCAAAGCTGCATTGACTTGTGATATTCCATCCAAATTAGGATGTAATACTAATACATTTGCATCCGCTTGAATTTCTGCGATGAGAAATTCTACGTCATCTACTTGAGAGTCGATAATTACTAAGGTACGACTTTTTGCATTGTGTATGTTTGACACAATATTTAGTTCAGATATTTTACTGCTGCAATTATGATGATTAATCTGCATACTTTAAATATTTATCTTTCAAATTTTGTTCAAAGCTTAAGTTTGATTGAGTTAATTAGACTCGGTTTTCTACAGAGCATGTAGAAGGCAACACTTATGTGATGTTTGACGAAAATAATGTACCGATGAGACTTCAGTTCTAATTCCTGAGAATAGAAAACATTTGCTGTATTCCCAAGCACAGAAGTAATAAATAAGGTTGCAATGTTTACAATGCTGACAATCTAAGCTAATTGATACTAATTATCAGTAGCAGCATACCGATTATATTAGCTAACACCTATAGATAAAGTCAACATAATAGAATGATGTTTATGTATTTTTCATAACAAAGATTCTAAATCGGTTAATTCCCGAGCGATCGCACTTTCTAGTTCTTCTACTGATAATTCAGTTTCAACTATTTCGCTTTCACTAGTTTCTGATTCTAGCTGTTCTAAATTGAGTATTTCAGAATATATATAGTTAGCTAATTGTTCGATATTGGAATGCTCGAATATGGCTGTTGAGGGGATAGTATTTTGCAGACTAGTTTCTAGTTTACTTTTTAACTCGATCGCCATTAAGGAATCCATACCAATATCGAAGAAACCTTGAGAAATACTAGGTAAATGGTTTACTGGTAAGCCTAGCACTTTTCCTACTTGTTTTTGTAAGAAAATAGTTAAATATTTTAATTGTCGTTCTGGTTTAATATTTGTTAGTTCTACTAGGAAGTTATTAGTAGGGCGATCATTCTGACTATTCTTATTTTGTTTTATTTGTTTGAAATTTTCTACTAGAGGCAAGTTATAACCAGAATTAATAAAATGCGACCATTCTATTGGAATAATGCCTACTTGGGAGTTGGATTGAACTATTAACTTTTCTAATATTTCTAATCCTCGATTCGGAGGAATTGCACCAATGCCTTTTAAATTCATATCGCGATCAACTTTCCTTTTTGCTGCTGCACCAATATCCGACCAAGCCCCCCAATTAAGACTTAAAGCGGGTAATCCTTGGGCTTGTCTATAGTGAGCTAAAGTATCAAGAAAGGTGTTAGCTACTACGTGATTTGTTTGTCCTAGCGAACCTAATAAAGAGGCGGCAGAAGAGAAGAGAATAAAGAAATCTAATTCTATATTTTTAGTTAGTTGATGTAAGTTCCACGCACCCAATACTTTAGGATTCATTACAGTTTTCATTCTCTCGGAATTCATATTGACTAACATCCCATCATCCAAAACTCCAGCAGAATGGATTATGCCTGCGAGCGCAGGTAGGGGCGATTGCCTAATCGCCTTCTCTAGGGAGTTGTAATCGGAAATATCAGCTTGAATTATTTTTACGACAATGTTTTTTTGTTCTAGTTTATTAATTTGCTGTCGAGCATTTATAGATGGTTCATTGCGCCCTATTAAGATTAAATATTTTGCGCCTTTTTCTACTAACCAGTTAGCAGTTAACAACCCTAAATCGCCCAATCCACCAGCTATTAAATAAGAGCTATCGAATTTTATTATATTAGAAATACTGGAGAAATCAATATTTCTGACTTCTGACTTCTGACCTCTGACGTCTACATTGTGGTTGATGACAATTTTTCCAATATGTTTTGCCTGTTGCATATATTGGAAGGCATAAATTGTTTGTCGAATATTAAATGTTTTGTAGGGTAATGGTTTTAATTCTCCTGTAGCGAATCTATTTATTAATTTGCTTAGTAAAGATTGAATTAGTTCGGGTTGTTGTTGGGCGGTAGTAAATAAATCTATCAATGAATAAGAAATATTTGGTTTGATCTTTGTTATTTCTGCTTTACTCTTAAGATTGCGCTTGCCAATTTCAATAAAATGCCCATTATCTTTTAAAATTGCTAAACTTTTTTCGATAAATTCACCAGAAAGAGAATTAAAGACAATATCGACTCCTTCGCCATTAGTAAGCTGCATTATTTCTTCTGCAAAATCCAAATTGCGAGAATTCATGACGTACTTAATTCCCAAAGAGTGTAAATGCTCCCATTTACTAGGGCTTGCGGTAGCAAATATTTCCATTCCCGCTAACTGCGCCAACTGTACCACAGCCATTCCCGTACCCCCCGCAGCAGCATGAATTAATATTCTTGGGCGTGAATTAGGGCGAATAACATTCGCTCCTACGATAGTGGTGGTTTCCATTGCATAGGATGCGGTTAAGAAATTGGCGGGGATGGTAACAGCTTCTTCCCAGGTTAAATCATCTGGTTTTGCTGCTACCATCAAACGATTTACTGTCACGTATTGGTTGAAGCTACCTGTAGCCAAAGCGATAACCTTATCGCCGACAGCAAAATCTCCGATATCTTTTCCTACTGCGACTATTTCACCAGCACATTCAACTCCAAACCAATCTTTATCAAAAGGAAGTAAACCCAAAGTATCTAAAACATCGATAAAGTTAAGCCCTGTTGTCTTAACTCTTATTTCTACTTCTGTAGCACTGGGTTGTCGACGTTGCAAGGGAAAAAGTTGTAGGTTTTTGGGCGTACCTTTCTGGGTAATGCTGAGTTGATAAGGTTTATCTTTGGGTAGGGTTAAAAGTTCGGAATCTGGTTGATAAGGAATAAGTCGGGCAACTTTTCTTATATTATTTCTCCAAGCTATTTGTTCTGCTTTAGGAATAGTTTGTATTTCTGAGACTATGTTATCTATCTGTTGTTGTAAGTTAGCTTTAGAATCTAGATCGATGCAATTACAATTGATTTCGGGATGTTCGAGATTGATAACTTTAACCAAGCCATGTAGGGAAGATTGACTTAAGCCTTCGATGGTTATTTCTTTATCAATACCTACTGTATTTCTAGTAATAAAGTATAAATTAGTAGGAGCGATATTATTTCTGATTATTGCTTGAGTTAAGTATAGAACTGAATTAGTGACACGATCAATATCTAGTTTATTTTTCTCACTATCAATACTTTGTAAATAGATGATATTATTGCATCTTTTATTTTGCTTCTGTAATTCTTGAAATAAGCGATCGCACTGTTCAAAACTATAATTGATTCGATATTTGTTGCTTGAAATTTGCTCGAAATCAGAACCGACAGTTACTAATATATATTCTCTGTCTAGATGGGATAAATAATTACTTATTCCCTCTCCTATTCCCTGATTATCTGTAAAAATCAAATAGCGATGCGACCCCGCGTTATCCGAAGGTGTATCCTTTAGGACGCCGTAAGGCGGCAGAGCCTTCGGCTCAAGCGTCGCAGACGCGACTTCGAGCTTTGCTCGTGCGGAACGCGCATCAAGAGAGCGATCGCCTGTGTTAAGATTCTTACTAGCTTGAGCGACAATTACCGCTTGTTGCAAATTTTGTTTGCGATCGTTTTCAATCTCTACTTCATCGAAATTGCATAAATTAATTAATTCGGTGAAATCATTATCTAATAATATTTCTTGCCATTTATAGACAGAAATTAAAGGATAATTAGCCCGTAATTGTTTATCGGTAAACTTCCACCAACCATCTGTCATACCAAAAGTTAAATCGAACCATCTAATAGGTTGCGTACCTTCGACAAGAATTAGTATTCCTTCTGGATTTAATAATTTTCTGGCGTTAGCTAAAGTTTGTTTTAAATCTGCCGTAGCATGAAGAACATTAGCAGCAATAATAACATCGTAAGTTTGATTATTATTAGATGCTTTAGCTATATCTAATAGTTCGTAGCTAATAAAATTATATTCTTGGAATTTTTCTTCGGCTTTAGTTAAGAATAAAGGGGAAAGATCGGTAAAGGTATACTCTACATCCCGATCTTTTAATTCGGGTAAGACATAAGCTGTTGTTCCTCCCGTACCCGCACCTATTTCTAATATTTTTATAGTTCTATCTTGAGATAAATCGACCAATACTTGTTTAATCGTTTCAGCTACTAAAGTGTTAGTAACTTTTGCCCCAGGGGAATCTTGATATAAATTAGTAGTTAAACTCAGATCGCCATCAGGAAATAAAAGTTCTTTAGGGTCAAGATTGCCATTTAAAACCTTATCTAATTGAGAAGCACATCGATGTAATAAGGTTAGTTCTGCTTTGGCTAAAGGATATTGCTGTAATAGTTGTTGATATTTTTCTTCTATATTAATGCGTTCGCAATTTTTAACTACTTGCCAATTTCCTGATGTTTCTTTTAATATTCCAGCTTCGGTTAATATTTCTAAAATTCTCTGCCATAAATCTTCGTGATGCTCGCTTATACCTAATTGTTCGACACTAGGGCTTAAAAGCTGTTGCGAATCAAAATCAAAACCTAAATTGATTACAGCATTAACTATATAATCGGCGCTTATGTTTTCTAGCTTAATTAAGACATCTAAGTATTGCTTAAATTCCGATTGACTTGTTAATTCACTAAATTTATTTTGAGAAATATTATGAATATCTTTTAAATTTATAAAGCTATTATCAATAACTACAGGTAAAGGACAATCGCGCCATTCTATTTTGTATAACCAATCGTCTATATTTTGTTTATTGTTATTTAATACATCGGGAGAAACAGCTTTGATTTTCAAACCAGAGATCGTAGCTACTACTTCTTGCTGTTCGTTAATCAATTCAAAGTTTATGGTGTAAATATTGGCATTATTAATAATAACTTCCGCATAACTCCAAATAGTATTTTGAGGTAGGCGATCGCAATTGATAGTAAAACTTTCTATTTCTATCGGTAAATAAGTTTTTAAGTCATCGCTCTCTTTAATTGCTGCTCCTGCTACTTGTAAACAAGCATCTAATAAGACGGGATGAATAATATAGTTATTACCTGTTAAATTCTCTGGTAATTCTATTTTCCCTAATGCTTTATCTTGGGCGTTATATAGTTCTGCGATCGCCTTGAAACTTTGACCGTATTCTAGTCCACGTTCGGCTAAATCTTGATAATATTGTTCTACATCAACTTTGTTATTTATCTCTTGCTTATATCCAGCTAAATTACTAGATTCATTTGTTATGGAAGCACTAGATATTTTGCCTTTACAGTTATTTGTCCAATCAGAATTATTATTTAAACTAAAAACTTCAAAACTAGGCAAGTTATTATCAAATTCTGTATCTAATACCAATTGAATATCTGTAGTTGATTCAGATAACATCAAAGGCTGTAGAAAATTAATATTGCTTATTTCAGTACAAGAAGAATTTAAAACTTTTCGACCGACACTTAAAGCCATTTCAATATAGCCAGCACTAGGAAAAACAACCTTTTGCAATACTTGATGATCTATTAAGTATTCTGGATTATTTTGAGATATTTGATTATGCCAAATTCTATTATTTGATTTAGCTAATTTTATTTCATTTCCCTGTAAAAACTTTGCCTGCAAAGTCTCCACAATATTGTTATATTTTTTCTTTTTACTCGACAACCAATATTTTTGTCGTTGAAAAGGATAAGTTGGTAACTGTAATATTTGTCCTAGTTCAGAATAAAAATTATTCCAATCTAAATCAATTCCATTAATATAAATACTAGCCACACTAGATAATATAGATTGCCAATTAGATTGTCCATGACGCAAACTATGAAGCAATAGAGATCCCCCCTCAATCCCCCCTCGATCCCCCCTTGAGAAGGAGGGCATGATACGAGCCATTCCTAGTAAGATTGGCTTTGCTCCTACTTCGAGGAAAACATTACATTTTGCTTCAATTAAAGCCTTCATTCCATCAGCAAAACGTACTGGCTGACAAATATGATTTACCCAATACTCAGCAGTAGCAATATTATTATCTATCTTTTTGCCAGTAACATTAGAAACAAAAGAAATTTGCGGACGAGAATAACTAACTTCCTGCGCTATTTTTCTAAACTTAGGCAACATATCCTCCATCAAAGGAGAATGAAACGGATGAGAAACATCTAACTTAGTAGTTTTAATATTTTGGCTTTCAAATATTGCGAGCGCTTGTTCTACGGCTTCACTTTCTCCTGAAATTACTGTATTTTCTTGATTGTTTATGGCAGCAATAGTAACTATTCCCGATACAGTTTTAATTACACTATTTACTTCTATTTCACTTGCCTTAATTACATACATCTCTCCGTTAGAAGGTAATTTTTGCATCAACCTTCCGCGATGGGCAACCAGTTTAACCGCATCTTCTAAACTAAAGACTTCAGCAATAGTAGCAGCTACAAATTCTCCAATACTATGCCCCATAACAACATCGGGCTTAATACCCCAAGATATCCACATCTGGGCGAGAGCATATTCGATGGTGAATATGGCGGGTTGGGTATACTCGGTGTCATCAATATTGAAAGGTTTGGGCGGGGTAAGGGGTAACGGGTAAAGGGTAACGGTTTCTTTACTTCTGCCTTTAGGGCTGCCTTCAATAAAAACAATATCCTTCAACGAAACACCCAGATGCTTGTCGAGGATTTCAAAACAGCGATCGCAATTTTCTTTAAATACTGGTTGGGTTTCGTATAGTTCTTTACCCATATCAATATACTGCGATCCTTGCCCTGTAAAGAGAAAAGCGATTTTTCGGGAATTTTCTATGGGTAGATCGCGATCGCTTTCAATATTGTTTAATTGTTCTTTTAATTCTTCGGTATCTCTGGCGACTAATGCCAAACGATGTTCAAAATGCGATCGCTTTACACTAGCCGTATAACAAATATCTTTCAGTAAAGTAGCCCTAAAGGATACCGCTTTATCCGAAGGTGTATCCTTTAGGGTGCATAAGGAAGCGGAAGAAGATAAATAACTTTGATATTCTTTGACTAAAGCTTGTAATGCTGCTTGACTTCTGGCAGATAAGGTTAATAAATGTAATTCTCTCTCCTTGTCTCCTGCCCCCTTTTGTAAGGGGGGATGGGGGG
>JBCDCO010000019.1:0-36174 GCA_039181635.1 Cyanobacteria bacterium P01_G01_bin.19
ATCGAGAGCTAGATGTAAAGTATTTAGTGGTAGTAAGTATCCCTCGCTCGACGTTGCCAATTGACTATATCATCGAACAGCAAAGTTGGCGATCGCAATCCAAGATTTACTTATTACCAGGCATAATTTCAGGCACGATTGGCAGCTTGGGCTTAATTTTACTGCTCGACAGGCTAAATCGACTAAAGCAGGATCGCTTGTCTGCCGAATCTACAAGTGCTTCTGTGCCAGCAACACCAGAGCCAACAGTCTCTGTTTCTGGCGATCAAGAGTTTAAGAATTCACAGCAGGCTGGGACAACAAAGCCAGCAAATAGTACAGAAGCATATCAACTCCTGGCGCACATGAGTCACGAACTGCGATCGCCTTTAAACGGCATTTTAGGATTCGCTCAGATAATAGAGCAAGAATCCCTGATGACTCAGGCAAATCGAGAAAATATTGCCATGATAGCTCACAGTGGGGATCGATTGCTTTTGATTGTAAACGATGTAGTTGACCTCGCCAAAATAGAGATCGGGCAACTGACTTTGGAGCATAATAATTTTGACTTTGATTCCTGGCTGCACAAAGTCGAGCAAAATTTTAAGTCTCAAGCGCAAAATCAAGGATGGGAATTTTCGTTAACTAAAAAAGCGGATCTGCCTCAGTATATTTGTATTGACGAGCGTAGACTGCGTCAAGTTATTAAAAACCTAATTAACTATTGTCTTAAGTCTAATTTATTGGCAAACATTCGTTTAATAGTTAGTTCGTATCCCAAAACGCCAGCCACAACTAATACAAATCTCGATGGTCAAGATAATCGACATACGATTGAGTTCAAATTTGACTGTACCAATTGCTCGGTCAAGACAGCCGAATTAGCTACTCTCTTCGATCCCATCATTCGGGTCAAGCAAGGACAAGAATATGCTCAAGGCAGCTCCCTAAGCCTGCCTATTAGCCGCAAACTAGCTCAATTAATGGGAGGAGATTTAACAGTAGAAGCATCTGACACCTCAAAATCAAGCTTGGTTTTTAACCTCACAATCCAGGCTGAAAGTGTGGCGGCTCAAAAACTACAGATTCAATCCACGATGAAAAGAATCGTGGGCTTGGAATCAAACCAGACCGAGTATCGCATCTTAGTTGTAGATGACTCCAAGACCAATCGCAAGATTATGTCTCAGCTTCTGGGTTCAGTCGGTTTTAAAGTTAAAGAAGCAGTCAATGGATCTGAAGCGATCGACCAGTGGTTGCGCTGGCAACCGCACATGATTTGGATGGATTTGAGAATGCCTGTAATGAATGGTTACGAAGCAACCGAGCGAATTAAATCTTCTTCTCCCAATGTCCATATTCCTATAGTGGCACTGAGTGCGAGCACCTTAGAAGAAGAAAAAGCCATGTTTCAGGCTGCGGGATGCGATGATTTTGTGGGAAAACCTTTTTCCGACCAAATCATCTTTGACAAAATTGCCCAACACTTAGGAATACGATATATCTACGAATCAAGCTTACCCAATCCTTTAGAATCAGAATCGAGCAGCTTCAAGCTAACCGCTGATGCTTTAAATGTAATGTCCAATCACTGGCTAAATCAAGTAGAACAGGCAGCAAACGAGCTAAATCGAGATTTACTCACTCAGTTGATCGAGGAAATTCCTTCAGAATACACATATCTAAAAAATGCGTTACAAAGTCAGGTTAACAACTTCGACTTTGATAGTATTCTTAATCTGATTAAAAATAGTCAGAACAATTAACCCCATAAATTTATTTCCTCTTGATCCTCAAAACTCCGTAAATATTCAAAGTTATTGATGCACACATTCTATCCCCACCCAAATAGGAACAATGACGACTTCCACCTCTATCTCCAACCAGAACATTAGTATTTTAGTAGTCGATGACATTGCTGATAACTTAAAGATTTTAGCAAGCACCCTGAGCAAGCAAGGATACCAAGTACGGTGTGCCAAAAACGGTTCTACAGCCATACGGGGAGCCAGCACGCTCTTGCCCGATTTGATTTTATTAGATATTAAAATGCCAGATCTTGATGGCTATCAGGTATGTCAGAAATTAAAAGCTAACGAACAAACTCGTCACATTCCAGTAATTTTTCTTAGTGCTTTGGATGATGTCTTGGATAAGGTGAAGGCTTTTGAAGTCGGTGGGGTAGATTTTATTAGCAAACCAATTCAGGTCAAAGAAGTTTTGGTCAGGGTAAAAAATCAGATCTCTCTCAAATTAGCCAACGCCAAAATAACCGAGTTAAATCAAGACTTAGAACAAAAAGTTTATCAACGAACTATCGAGCTAAAAACCGTAGTCAAAAAACTGCGTCAAGAGATAAACGAGCGTCAAAAAGTGCAACAGCAGCTAGTACACGATGCTCTGCATGACAGCTTAACAGGATTGCCCAACAGAGCCTTTTTGATGGAGAGAATCAAGTTCACCATCGCTCATAGCAAAAATAATCCTGGGTATATGTATGCACTGCTGTTTATCGATCTCGATCGCTTTAAAGTAATCAATGATAGCCTCGGTCACTTTATTGGCGATTTGTTGCTAGTCTCCGTGTCGAACATACTCCAAGAATGCGTCAGATCGCAAGACATTGTAGCTCGTTTAGGAGGAGATGAGTTTGTTATTCTTTTAGATGGAATCCGTAGCGTTCGGGACGCGACTTTTATTAGCGATCGCATTCAAGAAAGACTGCGCTCTCCATTGGAACTAGAAGGACAGAATATTTTTACTAGTGCCAGTATTGGTATCGTATTTAGCTCGACCGAATATAACAATCCTAGCGATCTGATGCGCGATGCTGATATTGCTATGTATCGAGCCAAAGGAAATGGTAAAGGATGTCATACCATCTTTGACCAAAAGATGTACGATGAAACCCTCAAGCTAATCGAACTAGAAAATAATCTGCGGCTTGCTTTAGGCAAAGGCGAACTTATGATGCACTACCAGCCAATTATGTCTTTGGATAGTAATAAGCTAGTTGGTTTTGAAGCTTTAATTCGCTGGAAACATCCCGAGCGAGGTCTGATTTCCCCCACTGAATTTATTCCCATTGCCGAAGATACGGGATTAATTGTCGATATTGGTGAATGGCTGTTAGCAGAAGCTTGTCGGCAGCTAAAAGAGTGGCGACAAAAGTTTGCTTTTTTACCTTTGATTAACTCGCTCAAAATGAGTATAAATCTTGCCTGCCAGCAGATACAGGAACCCAATTTCATCGACACATTAGATCGAGTTTTGGCGGAAACTGGTTTGGATGGTCGTTGTTTGAGATTAGAAATTACCGAAAGCGCCTTGATCGAACCAGAAGGTAACGTACAAAAAACTCTCAAGCAAATTAGAGAGCGAAATATCAAACTAAGTATCGATGACTTTGGTACTGGCTACTCTTGTTTGAGCTACTTGCGACGTTTTCCCATTGACAATCTTAAAATAGATCGTTCTTTCATCGAGCAAATGAACTTCGATTCAGAAAACTTTGAGATCGTCAGGTTGATTATTACCCTAGCAAAAACTCTAGGGATGGATACTATCTCCGAAGGCGTAGAAACACTCCAACAGCTCAATCAGCTAAAGGCTTTAGGATGTGAATTTGGTCAGGGATATTTATTTTCTCAACCCCTATCTCCTGTTGCTGTAGAGTCAATCCTAACAGAATATTCTTCTTTAACCATCAATAATTAACTAATGAGCGTTAATTTCGGCTGCGCAAAACCTGTAATAGCTTATTAAATTCTGGTGGCAGAGGCGCGATCGCAGTAATTAACTTGCCTGAAACTGGATGCAGCAAAGATAGCTGTCTGGCATGAAGTGCCTGACCAGATAGGTTGACTTTTAAAGAGCGATTTGAACCATAAACAGGATCTCCCACCAAAGGACGTCCGCCATAAGCGCAATGTACCCTAATTTGATGAGTTCTGCCTGTTTCCAATAAAAACTCCATCAAACTATAGTTACCGATTCTTTCCAGAGTTTTCCAATCAGTTACGGCTTCTCTGCCTCCTTGTTCTAAGGGAACAACCGCCATCTTTTTGCGATCGCTTTTGTGACGACCAATCGGTAATTCAATTTTGCCCGTTTCAGCAGCAAAAGAGCCATAAATAATGCCCCAATACTCTCGACGAGCAGTTTTAGCTTTAATTTGAGCCTGTAAGTTTTGATGAGCCAAATCGCTTTTAGCGACGACGATTGCTCCTGTAGTGTCCTTATCAATACGATGCACTATCCCAGGACGTTCCACCCCACCAATTCCTGCCAGACGATCGCAATGGTGTAGCAAAGCGTGAACCAAAGTACCTGTATAGTGTCCTGGTGCGGGATGAACCACCATACCTGCTGGTTTGTTAACGATGATGAGATGTTCGTCTTCAAACAGAATATCTAAGGGAATATTTTCGGGAGTTAAATCTAGCTTGGCAGGTTCGGGAATCGTTACTAAAATGCGATCGCCAACAGATATTTTTTCTTTCTTGCTATTACAAATGCGATCGTTTAGCCTAACGCGATCGTTCTCAATTAGTTTTTGAATTCGAGAACGAGAAAGCTGTGGTAATTTATCCGCCAACCAGCGATCTAGACGGTCGCCCTTTGTGGTTACTTCTAAAAATATTTCTTCGATAGCGCTACAAAGCCAATATCAAATATGGCAATAACTTCTTCAATAAAGTCTGAACTTACATTTTACTCAAGAGTAACATTTAATTGAATAACTCAAACACCTGACGGCAAAACAATTTTAGCTGCTGTTCTGCATCTTCGGTTGGCTGGCATTGACCGACACACTTCCAACTATCAATAGTCGAGAATTTCCAAGCTTCACCTATATAACTAAAGCCAGAAGTTTCGATCCCAATAAACTTTTCTTTCTGTTCGGCAGGGTCTTTGTAAAAACGAATCTGCACCAAAATGCTGTTGCTTTGGTAACGTCTACTCCAGCCAGGAAAGTGAAATCCGATATCAATTGAATCTGGATCTACCAGTTCGCGAGTATCGGGATCGTTTTGCCAGGGTTTTAAATCGGCTTTGGCATCAGGAAATTGCGCTTTAAATAGCGTGACGGTAGAAGCAATTTTTGTAGCGGTATTTAAACCTTTTGCTCTTTCTGATGCGTTCATGCTCGATCTCTCCTATCTGACATCCATTTGAATGTTATTTATACAAGGATAGTCCAGGTTTGGGCTTACGATAACCCAGTTTGTACGATTTGCTACGATTTTTTAGAAATTTTAAGCGAAGATCGCACTAGCTGCCGTCAACTATTGAGAGTTGCCTGTAATTGCGCGATCACTTCATCCTCTTTACCCGATATCCAAAGAGCAAAACGTCTGGCTAAAACAGGCGCAAATACCAGAGTGCTAGTAAATCCAGAAAATAGGTAAATTCCTTTGGTATTGTTTAGATTTCCTACTAAAGCGATCGCCTTATTATTAAAAGCAACCAAACAACTATGACAAGTACCTGGAAGATCTTCTAGTAGAGGTAATACGTTACTTACCTGTTCGCGTATTTGGGCTTCTGCGGCAAAGGGATTTAGTTTAGCGTCTGGATTGGGCGCGATCGCGCTTATCTGTCCCATGCAGATTCGACCATCTATAAATTGAACCGCACCAGGATCTAAAATTGCCTTGGGCGTCATGTCATAAGGAGGATTCCAATCGTCAGCAGCTAACTCTCTAGCTTTCGCTTCTAAACTAAATCTTTGCTGAACTGCAGGCATGATAATCGTACCTAGTTCCAATTCTACAGGAGGTGTCAGAATTAACTGAGCATGAGTATAGTAATTCTCCACCTCTATCTTTGCCTGTTGCAAAAGCGATCGCGAAAGTCCTCCCGCACAAATCACCGTATTTTCTGCGTGGTAGCGATCGTTTTCAGTTTGTACGCCAACTACGTCCTCTCCTTGACGAATTAAATCCAAAACGCGATCGTAAACAATATTGCCATTGTTGCGTTTGAAAGCTTGAAGATAAGCATTGGTAGTTTTTTGGGGATGGATATGTCCGTGGGGTAATTTAAACGCTCCCGAAATAGCATTGGGATTGAGTAAAGGCTCTAAAATACAGGCATCATTGACGCTCAACAACTCAGGAGTAATGGCAAAGCGATTGTAGTTTTGGGCTATGGTTTCTGGATCGTCTTGACGATCTACAGTCAGCACCAAATCCAAATCTCTAAATTCAGTATCAGCATCTAATTCTTGGGCAAGGTTACGATGTAGTTCAATGCCTTCGCTACCCAAGATCCGAGTTAATCGATCGGTTCCTGACCAATAAGCCAAACCACCATAACTATATACTGTGGCATTATCAGGTGTTTTATCTTTCTCAATTAATAATACTTTCAAACCCTGCTGACTCAATTCATAAGCCAAGCAAGCACCCGTTATCCCCGCACCAACTACAATCCCATCGTATATCATTTATCATCGAGCATTTATCATTAAACATTCCCCAAATCTTCTAGCTTTTTTGTGCAGCTTTATGTTGACTTATTGCTAAAGAAAATAAGGCTCATTGTCATCGTAGTCTTTTACCGTACGGTCGGCTCAGATTTTTTGCGTTATGAAAATACTGGCGATCGCTTTTCCATAGATTCGGATTGACATTGTGTTTGCAACAACAAAGCGTAGGGTGAGCATTGCGAAATCTCTAAAGCTTAAAAATTAATTGATTGATGCTCACCATTATTTAGATATTGATGTGGTGTGGTGGGCAAACATATATTTACCTGAAACGCGATTTGATATTAATTCTGTTTTGCCCACCCTACAGGCGATCGCTCTACAAGCGATCGCTCTTCGGTAACAGAGGCTCTATGATTTCCCATTCTCGATCCGATAAGCTACTTGTATATGGCATTTTCGCCTATTATAGTCTCTCTCAGAGATCTCAAATGGGTTCTATAAACCTAAACACAAAGACCAGCGACAATTTTATAGCTTCGCTAGTATAACCAATTTAGCTATGAAATACTCATTATATTGCGATTAATTTATGGTTTAAGAGGTAAATTGCCAAATAAATCACTAAATATCTTAAATGTTAAACTAATCGAAAGTTCACCAACTTGTAATCAATGTTCGAGCTACAAGAACAAAGCCCATTATCTTATCTCAAACAGCTAAGTCCCAGTCGATATGGCAAAGTTACTGAAGCCACGATCAATCGCCCTCATTCCAATCCTACAAAACTAAATTCAGACTGCAATTCAATCAAAATTCTTAGTTGGAACGTTGCCAAAAACAATCACAGCCCAGATTGGAGTCGAGATTTTTTAGCTTTAGTCCAACAGCACCAGCCTGATAAAATTTTTTTACAGGAGGTACGTCTTTGCGCGATTAAACAGCAAATTCCCGAACTAAGTTCTATGGGCTGGAGTTTTGCCCCTAACCTAATTGACAGGTCAGACAATACTTATTCTGGGGTGTTAACCGCTACCAACTATGCTGGTTTAAGCAGCAAAGCCAAAATTACCCAGCATCAAGAACCAATTAGCGATACTCCCAAAGTATCTTTATTTGTCGAACATAATTGGGGCGATCGCACTTTACTAACGATCAATACCCATCTGATTAACTTTGTCGAAACTAGCAAATTTCAGGCACAGCTAAATCAAATTGAGGCAATCATATCAGGATATCAAAGGGCAGTTATCTTTTCAGGGGATTTTAATACCTGGAATCGATCGCGCTGGTCACTTTTGCTAACAATGACTGCTAGGTTAGGTTTAACTCCCGTCCGCTTTCCTTTTACTGAAGCACAGAAGATCAAGCGTTTTTTACTGTCTCCTCCACTAGACTACATTTTTTATCGCGGATTCAAACAAAACACCACCAATGCCAAAGTAGTAGATACCCTCAATTCTTCAGATCACAATCCTCTGCTAGTAGAACTGTATAAATAAAAGCCAGAAGTTTTATAGACGCGCGTTTTTGCCAATGGGAATAAACCTAGTTTCTGTTTATAGCATCGCCACCGTAATTGTGCATGGACTGGGGATCTTGACTGCTGCTCACGCGGTAATGGTGGTACGCTCTTCCCGTGGTGCGATCGCCTGGAGTATTTCTCTAATTACTTTTCCTTGGTTAGCTATTCCCCTATACTGGATTTTCGGCAACAACGAGTTTCAAGAATATGCCGAAGCTTTACAAAACGCCTACATGGAAAAGCAGAAGCTAGTGAGTCGGGCTTATGGAGAAATTTTAGAGCATAAGGCTTTGCTACCAGATAACTTTAATGCGATCGCCAAATTAGTTGAAGTATTTACACCTTTACCCTTTACTACTGGCAATCAAATTGAATTGTTAATTGACGGTCAACAAACCTACCAAGAGATGCTCAGGGCGATCGCCCAAGCCAAAGACTACATTTTGTTACAGTCATATATTATCAAAGACGATCGTATTGGCAATGAGTTTAGACAAGCTTTAGTAAATTGTGCCAAGGGAGGGGTAAGAATTTACTTCCTTTACGATAAGATTGGTTCGCGTAAACTTCCCCGCAGTTATCTAAAATTTCTCCAAAAATATGGCATTGACACCTGCGGTTTTGGCAGCAGCAGAAGAAAGGGCAACCGCTTTCGGCTTAACTTTCGCAACCATCGCAAAATCTTGATTGTTGATGGCACAGTCGCTTTTATGGGGGGCTTAAATATTGGAGATGAATATTTGGGCAAAAGTTCTCGTTTTGGTGCTTGGCGCGATACTCATCTTCGTTTAGAAGGGGCAGTAGTTCAATGTTTGCAAAGTGTTTTCTTGGGGGATTGGTATTGGGTAAAGCGAACTATTCCCCAGGTTAACTGGAAAGTAAGACCAAATACTAATAATCATACTGCTCTTGTTTTACCTACAGGACCCGCCGACAAGTTAGACAACTGCAATTTATTCTGGTTGCGTTTAATCGAGCGATCGCAAACTCGTATCTGGATTGCCAGTCCTTACTTCGTGCCTAATACTTCTGCTTTGAATACCCTCAAGCTAGCTGCTCTTAGAGGAGTAGATGTACGCATAATTTTACCCAGTCGTGCCGACCATTTAACTGCTTACTGGTGTTCTTTTTCCTATTATCAAGAGCTTGAAGCAGTTGGCATCAAAATGTATCGTTATCGCTCTGGCTTTATGCACCAGAAGGCTATTTTAGTAGATGATGACTTAGCGGGGGTAGGTACGGTAAACCTCGATAATCGATCTTTCTTTCTCAATTTTGAGGTTATGACTTTTGCGATCGATGGAGAATTTGTTAGGGATGTTGAAGGTATGCTGCAAAAAGATCTGAGCTTATCTAGCTTGGTCGATTTTAATTCTTATCGGCACAAACCTTTATGGTTCAAGCTTGCTGCTAGAGTATCCCGTTTATTAGCACCGATACTGTAGTTGCCCTAAAGAATAGAGCTTGGCATATTAGTTATTGATAAAGAAAGAAATAAAATATATATGGCAAAACAACAACACCCAAGCTATATTCACCTATAACTTCCCTTTTCTAATCGATTTAAACTAGAGTTTTACTATTTGGCTTTGCCTTAGTAAATTAAACTCTCTTTTTACCAAATAGGGAAATATTGGCTTTTTAGTTGAGTGCTGTTGTTTCTTGATAACGAGACAGATTCTAAATAAAACAGATTGTTTAACCTCCTTGATTTAATTTGAAGTAACCTGTTGTTTCTGTCAGGAGAAGCTTTATTAGCTTCTCTATTTAATATAACGTCTCTTGCTTTAATTAATAGCTGAATGAAATATTTGTTTACTAAAAAATTGATTTTATTAATTATTATTTTTTGATATTTAGTTTTCAAAATATCAAAGACGATCTATAATAGTATTGAAGTTATCTTGCTCAATCGCCAGTTCTATTTCTCCTCACAACATCTTCAAACTTTTTATCTAACTTTAAGAAGAATTCGATACAGAAACTCTTCATCTCTGTAGGAGAAATAATTTACTATGGTGCGTACTGCGAAGCAGATCTCGAAGAAATCGCCCGTTCGAGCAACAACCAAAACCTATGCAACCCTCGATGGCAATGAAGCCGTCGCCCGCGTAGTCTATCCCCTTAATGAAGTCATCGCTATCTATCCCATTACCCCTTCTTCGCCGATGGGTGAGTGGGCGGATAATTGGTCGTCTCACAACAAGCAAAACCTTTGGGGGACTGTGCCGACTATCGTAGAAATGCAGAGTGAAGGTGGGGTCGCAGGGGCAGTTCACGGTGCGTTACAGACGGGTTCACTGACGACAACTTTTACCGCTTCTCAAGGATTATTGTTGATGATTCCCAATATGTATAAAATTGCTGGAGAACTAACGCCAACAGTCTTTCATATTGCTGCCCGTTCCGTTGCCGCCCAAGCACTTTCTATTTTTGGCGACCATAGCGACGTGATGGCAACTCGCGCTACGGGGTTTGCCCTGTTGTGTTCGGCATCGGTGCAGGAAGCTCAAGACATGGCATTAATTGCTACTGCCGCCACCTTGCGATCGCGCATTCCTTTTGTACATTTCTTTGATGGTTTTCGGACTTCCCACGAAATTCAAAAGATCGAGTTACTAGATGAGTCGGTAATGCGATCGCTGATTGATGAAGATGATATCATCGCTCATCGCCAACGAGCCTTAACCCCAGATCGACCCGTCATTAGAGGTACGGCACAAAACCCCGATATCTTTTTCCAAGCTAGGGAAACTGTCAATCCTTACTATCAAGCCTGTCCCGAAATTACTCAAACGGTAATGAATGAGTTTGGGCGGCTTACAGGAAGGCAATACAAGCTATTTGAATATTACGGCGATCCGCAAGCCAGACGAGTAATTATTTTGATGGGTTCGGGATGTGAAACGGTACAGGAAACCGTAGATTATCTCAATCAAAGGGATGAGAAGGTAGGTGTAGTAAAAGTCAGACTATATCGTCCTTTCGACATTCCAAGCTTTATTAGAGCATTGCCCAAAACCGTTAAAAGTATTGCGGTACTCGATCGCACCAAAGAACCAGGCAGTGCAGGCGAACCATTGTATCTCGATGTGGTCAACGCCTTGGTTGAAACATCTAATAGTAAATCCTTGCCTAAAATTGTCGGTGGCAGATACGGATTGTCTTCTAAAGAATTTACCCCAGCAATGATTAAGGGTATTTTCGATAATCTTAATTTCGATCCCCCTCTAATCCCCCTTAATAAAGGGGAAGCCAAGCTGAAAAATCACTTTACCATCGGCATCAACGACGACTTAACTCACTCCAGTCTTTCATACGATCGCAATTTTTCTACTGAACCAGAAAATATCGTGCGGGCAATCTTCTATGGTTTGGGTTCGGATGGTACTGTGGGGGCAAATAAAAACACGATTAAAATCATTGGCGAGTCTACCGATAACTACGCTCAAGGCTATTTCGTTTATGACTCGAAAAAATCGGGTTCGGTGACGGTTTCCCACCTACGCTTTGGTTCGCAACCGATTCATTCTACCTATTTGGTAAATAAAGCTAGCTTTGTCGGCTGTCATCAGTGGAACTTCTTGGAAAAACTCCCCGTTCTCGATGCGATCGAACCTGGGGGAACTTTCTTACTCAATAGTCCTTACAGTCAAGAAGAACTTTGGTCACAACTACCCCAAAAGATCCAACAGCAGATTATTGATAAGCAGCTAAAATTCTATGCCATTAATGCCTACAAAGTGGCTCGCGAAGCGGGAATGAGCGATAGAATTAATACAGTCATGCAGGTATGTTTCTTCGCTCTATCTGGGGTATTACCAGAGGCAAAAGCTATAGATGCTATTAAGCGATCGATTAGTAAAACCTACGGTAAAAAAGGCGAGGCGATCGTTGAGATGAATCTTAAAGCGGTAGATGCCACCTTAGATAATTTGTTTAAAGTCAAGATTGGCAACGTAGGGGCGAATGGCTATTCGCCCTTACAGAAATTAACACCCAGTGTATTACCCAAATTTGTCAAAAAAGCGTCCGTCGACGAAGGAGACTTATGCCGAAGGCTTATCGCCCGTGAAGGAGATAGTATTCCTGTAAGTGCCTTGCCCTGCGACGGTACGTATCCTACTGGTACTTCTAAGTTAGAAAAACGCAACATCGCTCAGGAAATCCCCGTTTGGGATAGTGATGTCTGCGTTCAGTGTGGCAAATGCGTCATGGTATGCCCCCATGCAGTAATTCGCTCTAAAGTTTACGAACCAGAACAGCTAAAAAATGCTCCTGTCAGTTTCAAATATACAGACGCTAGGCAACACGACTGGAAAGATTTAAAATTTACTATCCAGGTAGCAGCAGAAGACTGCACGGGTTGCGGAATTTGTGTTGATGTCTGTCCTGCCAAAAATAAATCCCAACCGCGACTCAAAGCGATTAATATGCAGCCACAGCTACCCTTACGGGAACAAGAACGGGAAAACTGGAATTTCTTCTTAGATCTCCCCAACCCAGACAGAACCAAGTTGAATCTGCATAAAATCAATCAACAGCAAATGCAAGAACCCCTATTTGAATTCTCTGGGGCTTGTGCTGGATGTGGTGAGACTCCTTATCTAAAACTGATGAGTCAACTTTTTGGCGATCGCGCGATCGTTGCCAATGCCACTGGCTGTTCTTCGATCTATGGAGGCAATTTACCGACAACTCCCTGGATGCACAACGCCGAAGGTAGGGGAGTGGCTTGGTCTAATTCTTTATTTGAAGACAATGCCGAATTTGGTTTAGGTTTCCGCGTATCTATCGATAAACAGGCTCAGTTTGCTGCGGAATTATTACAGTCTTTAGCAGGAGACGTCGGCGAAGAACTAGCTGCCAGTATTCTTAATGCCGAACAAAAAGACGAGGCAAATATCTACGAACAACGTGATCGCATTACCCAACTGAAGCAAAAACTTCAGAATGTTGTAAGGGCGAACCTCCGTTCGCCCCTACCTAAGATGTCCAAAACCAAACAACTACTATCCCTCGCCGATTACCTGGTGAAAAAAAGCGTTTGGATTGTCGGTGGTGATGGTTGGGGTTACGACATCGGCTACGGTGGACTAGATCATGTCTTGGCTAGCGGACGCAATGTAAACATCTTAGTGATGGATACCGAAGTCTATTCCAATACTGGCGGGCAAATGTCTAAAGCTACCCCCAGAGGTGCAGTAGCTAAATTTGCAGCAGGGGGTAAACCTACACCGAAAAAGGATTTAGGCTTGATGGCAATGACCTACGGTAATGTCTATGTCGCTAGCGTGGCGATGGGTGCAAAAGACGAGCATACTTTAAGAGCATTCTTAGAAGCTGAGGCATATGAAGGTGTATCTTTGATTATTGCTTACTCTCACTGTATAGCTCACGGCATTAACATGACTACCGCCATGCAGCAGCAAAAGGCTTTGGTCAATTCGGGGCGCTGGTTACTCTATCGTTACGATCCCAGACGTATACAACAGGGTGAAAATCCTTTAATACTTGATAGTAGAACTCCCAAACAACCTGTAGAACAGTCTATGTATGCAGAAAACCGCTTTCGGATGCTGATGCACTCTGAACCAGAAACAGCCAGAAGATTTGTGCAGCAAGCACAGGAGGATGTTAATACTCGCTATGCACTATATCAATATTTGGCAGAAAGGGAAGTGGTTAGTTGTTAGTTGTTAGTTGTTGGTTGTTAATAGCTAAAGTATGTTGAATAACGTTATTTTCCGTCCAGCTTATGTTAAAGACGCTTCAGCAATTGCACGCCTGACGATCGCTGCATCTGGTGGGATACTGGAGTTTTTGTTTGCCGAACTAGTCGAGGCAATGACTGCAGAGGATATCTTGACCGTTGCGATTACAGCAGAGGAAGGCAATTTATCTTATCGAAATACGCTCGTAGCTGAAAAAGAGGCAAGCGTTATTGCGATCGCGAATAGTTATTCGGCTGTCAAACATCGAATTACCATAGAAATGAGAGATTTTATTCCTCAAGAACGTCTTGTTGTATTAGAAGATTTTTTTGCCAGTCGTGTAAACGATAGTTTGTTTTTAAATGCCCTTTCCGTTAAATCTGAGTATCGCAGACAGGGTATTGGCAAAAGACTTGTAGAAAAAGTTAAACAAAAAGCAAGAGCAGAAGGTTTTGCTAGTGTAAGTTTAATTGTTTTGACAGATAATCTACCCGCTATTAGTTTATATAGTAGTTTGGGATTTGAAGAAATCAAGCAGATCGAAATAGTTTCTCATCCTTCAATTGCCCATCGAAATCGGGCAAAATTGATGAATTACACAATCTGCATCTAATCAGTAATTTTAGATCGCGCGATCGTTGTTCTACCAGCAAAATTGCTTTGACCCTCACAAGTTCTTCAAGCTTTTAATTTACCTTAAGCATAAGTCTGGGTAAAGATTTTTAGCGATCGCTGATTTGTGGTATCTATTTCATGCTCTTCACACGCTAATTTGCATTTTTCAAGATTTATTCTCTGTCAACTAAATGAAAAAACATCATGTCCCAACTAACCTACAACCCCAACAAAATTAGCGAAGATGATTTTCCCGTCACTGGTTCGATAGCGGACAAGTTAAAGTTTTTACTCAAATATGCCGTGTTTGCTCCTTCCAGTCACAATACTCAACCTTGGAAATTCGAGATTAAGGAAGATGCGATCAAACTATATGCGGATAAAACTCGCGCCCTACCGATTGCCGATCCCGATCTTCGCGAGTTAATTATTAGCTGTGGCGCAGCTTTGTTTCACCTGCGGATTGCCATACGTCATTTTGGCTATGGGGATGTGGTAGAAATTTTTCCCGAACGCCACAATCCTAATTTGCTAGCGCAGATTAGCTTTGGAAGCAAAAGAATAACTCAACTCGAAGAACGATTATTGTTTCGGGCAATTCCCAAGCGTTGTACTAATCGGTTGACTTTTGAAGACGATCTGCTACCTCAATCTTTCTTATCTGAATTAAAATCTGCCTGCTGTTCTCAACAAAGCGGTCTACTAAAAATTTGTACCCAAAAAATACCTGCAGACAAGCGAGATGAGGTGATTAATCTAATTACCGAAGGCGATCGCCTGCAAATGGCAAATCCGCTATTTCGTAAGGAACTAGCCAAATGGATTCATCCTGCTAATAATCCCAGACACGATGGTATCCCTGGTTATGCTCAAGGACTAAACAAAAGACTGGACAGCTTGACTCCTATCATTTCTCAAGTTGTCCGCACCCTAAATCTTGGTAAATTGCAAGCAGCTAAAGATAGGCGATTAGCTATTGAAGCACCTACTTTAATGTTAATCGGCAGCGCGAGCGATCGCCCCGCCGACTGGCTATCTACAGGTGAAGCCTTGGCGCATTTACTTTTAAGAGCCAGAGTCGAAAACGTTTGGGCATCTTTCTTTAATCAACCGATTCAAGTTCCTCAATTGCGATCGCGCTTACAAACTTTGTTTCCAGAAACTGGCTATCCGCAAATTTTATTACGTTTGGGTTATGCCAGAGAAGTTTCACCTACTCCGAGAAGGAGTGTAGATGAAGTGGTTAGTGGTTAGTGGTTAGTCCCTAAAGGGATAAGCTGAGTCTTCGACTTGCTTCGCGACATATGCTTGCGGTATCCCTTTGGGACGAAGTTAGTCCTTTAGGGCAACCGCAAATGGTTAGTTGTTGATTATTAACTACTATCCGTAGCAATTTAAAATACAAGGAGAAGTATTGATATGAATTGGCGTAAGATTAGAACTTTATTGTTAGCTTTTTTGGCAGCTTTTCTATTAGTTTTTGCCACGGGAATTGCTGTAGCTCAAAATGAAAAAGAGGTTCAGATTTTTAAGATGGGTACTGATGTCGTAGTACCCGCGAAACAGGTTTTGACGGATGCCGTAGCAATTGGTGGCAACGTTACAGTTTTAAATGAGGGACAGGTTACTCAAGATGCGATCGCAATTGGCGGAGATGTAATTCTTAAGCCAAACGCCCGTGTCGGGGGAGATGCAGTAGCGATCGGCGGAAAGATTGTTAAAGAATCAGGTGCAATAGTTGGCGGAGATGAGGTGGTTATTTTTAGCAATGCTGGCGCATTTTTTGATCGCTTTGGTTTGTTTGGCACTTTGTATCTAACTAATGCCATCTTTTCTCTGGCATCTTTGCTGATAGTTCTTGCTTTTGGCGTATTTTTACTTTTGTTGCTTCCCAGCCACATCAAAACCATCACTGCAACCATGCACCAACATCCATTCAAAAGCGGAATGTGGGGCTCGATTGGAATTGTGGCAATCGTCTTGTTTATGACTTTATTTGCAGGTAGCATCTTTGGTTTCTTATTGATTCCCGTAGCTAATTTAGCCTTTGCCGTCGCGGGTTTGTTCGGCGCGATCGCTGCTAGCTCATGGATTGGTAAAAAAGTCTTATCTCACACTGACAAAGCGTTTGTACCTTTTCTCGTAGGAATGCTGATTTTGGCGATAATTAGTCTCGTTCCTATTGCAGGGGGATTAATTATCTTAATGCTCAATCTCTTTGGCTTTGGGGCAGTGCTATTATCGCGAGTCGGTACGATACAGCCAGAAACTATACCCAAAAAATTCGATCTTCTAGAAGGTTCGACTCAACCAACAGGAGGATGAAATTAGAAGTAATGAGTATAACCAATTGTAAGGTGGGCAAAATAATTTAGTTTGGAATTAGTTATCGAACACTTGATAGTTTTGCCCACCCTACTCATTAAGCTGACAAATAAAAAGTGACTATAGAGCGATCGCCATTAACCTCAATCTATCTGGCTACTATCTGGCACCAAAGAGAAGTAGCAGAAATTTTGGCGGAGTTGAATACATCAGTTGTATCGGGGCTATCGTCGGTTGGGATAAGAGAAAATATTGCCAAATACGGTAGGAATACTCTGCCCGAAGCACAACCTCGTTCGAGGCTAATTGTCTTCTTGGGTTATTTTTGGTCGATACCTGTGGCTCTTTTAGCTTTAGCTGCTGTTCTTTCCCTAGCTACAGGAAGTCAAGTCGATGCAGCGGTCATCATGGGGGTAGTGGTTATCAACGCCGTCTTGGGATATGTTACCGAAAGTCGATCCGAACGGATCATTCTCTCCCTGAAAAATCTAGTTAGCCCTTCCACGCTGGTAATCAGAAATGGTCAAGAAATAACAATCGATTCGGAAATGGTAATCGTAGGCGATATTTTGATTCTCAAGCCAGGGAGCTATGTTGCTGCAGATGTCAGGTTAATTAAAAGCGATCGCTTAACTGTCGATGAATCCGCACTTACGGGAGAAAGTGTTCCCGTACTAAAAAATACTCAGCTACTGACAGATAAAAGTATTCCCCTGGCAGAACGTCATAACATGGCATATCGCGGAACTTATGTCACGGGAGGACAGGGTTTAGGTGTCGTCGTCGCTGTAGGGCAACAGACGGAAATGGGTAAAGTCCAGGCGTTAGTTAGCGAAACGGCGATTCCTCAAACTCCTTTATCTCAGCAACTAGATCGTACGGGGGAACAGTTAGTATTGTTATCTAGTACGGTGTGTCTTGTGGTCTTGGGATTAGGAGTGCTGCGCGGTTACAGATTTTTAGAAATGCTTAAAACCGCGATCGCTTTAGCAGTAGCAGCCGTACCCGAAGGTTTACCTACAGTAGCTACTATTACGCTGGCACTAGGCATCAATCGTATGCGACAGCAAAAAGTGCTGGTACGTCGTCTCGATGCAATCGAAACTTTGGGTTCGGTACAAACTATCTGTCTGGATAAAACAGGGACGCTAACGGATAATCAAATGTCGGTAGCGGTAATTAACACTCCCAGGGATACGATCGCCTTAGAAGAACTTCCCTTATCTTCTAACCGCGATTTATTGCAGCTAATCGAAGTAGCGGTATTGTGTAACGAAAGTAAAGTCAATAAAAACAGCCAAGGAGAAATAACCATAGAGGGTTCGCCGACAGAAAAAGCCCTAATGCAAATGGCGATCTCTGCTGGTTTGGACATTCCCACCCTGCTGACTCTCTATCCTTTAATTGAAACCTATCATCGTGCTAACCAACGCAACTATATGGCAACGGTGCATCAACTAGATGGTACGAGAAAATTAATGGCGGTTAAAGGTAGTCCTCTAGAAGTTCTAGAACTGTGTAAATATAAACTCGACGAACAGCCGATTTTACTTAGCGAGGCAGATAAACAGGCGATCGCCTTATCCAATCAACAAATGACTAGTGACGCCCTGCGGGTATTGGGTATGGCATACAAAGAGATCGATAGCACTGAGGAAATCAATCTCGACAATTTTGTCTGGTTAGGACTAACTGGCATGGTTAACCCCATTCGCCCAGGGGTCAAGGAACTAATTGCCGAATTTCATCGCGCGGGAATTGATACGGTAATGATTACGGGCGACCAGGAAAATACCGCACAGGCGATCGCCAAACAACTAAATCTCAGTCGAAGAATGAGTTCGGAATTCGGAGTTCGGAATTCGTGCAGGGGCGCGTCAGTTGCGGCTAAAGCCTTACTTTGCGTCTTACGCCGACGCGGGGTCGCCCCTGAGTTTGGAATTGTTGGCAATCGTAAAATTGATGACATTAACGTTTTTGCCCGCGTTACTCCTGCCGACAAACTAAAAATCGTGCGGGCATTCCAAACAGAAGGAAAAATTGTGGCAATGACTGGGGATGGTATCAACGATGCACCTGCCCTCAAAGCTGCCGAGGTGGGAATAGCAATGGGAAAAACAGGGACGGACGTGGCACGGGAAGTAGCAGATATTGTCTTAGAAAATGATAATTTGGCAACTGCCATTACTGCCGTCAGTCAAGGCAGAACTATTTATAACAACATCAAAAAAGCCCTACACTTTCTACTGGCTACCAATCTCAGCGAAATTATGGTGATGGTGGCGGCAAATCTACTCGGTATCGGTCAACCGTTGAACGCGATCCAACTATTATGGCTCAATTTAGTCACGGACATCTTTCCAGGTTTGGCGTTAGGCTTGGAAGCACCCGAACCCGATGTATTAAACGTTCCGCCTCGTCCCTCGAATGCTGCCATTGTTGATATCAGAGATTTTCAACGTCTCGGTATAGAAGCTAGCGTTATTTCACTGTTTACCTTACTGGCATACGGTTACGGCATTGCCAATTATGGTATCTCTAACCACGCCAGCACGATCGCTTTTATGAGCTTGGTTACGGCACAGTTGCTTCATACTTTTTGCTGTCGATCCGAGCGTCCTTTTTGGCAAGTTAGGTTACAACCCAATCATTACCTAACTATAGCTTTAGGCATTTCTTTGGGATTGCAGTTTGTTTGCTTGCTAGTTCCCAGTCTGGGTAGCTTGCTAAAAATAGTTACGGTCAACAGTCTCGATTTTATTATTATTGCGATCGCAGCTTTTTTACCTTTGCTTATTAATGAAGTAACCAAAAAAATTGATTTTTAATTGTTTGTCAACAAATATTTATTACTATCGTCCGACCACACAAATTTCTCAAGTTCTTTAATTAAATTTAAGCTAGAACAACCTGTAGGAGAACTAAAATGCTTGACTGGAATGTATTAGTGAAAGTGAGAGAACACAGCTTTAGTCCTGCATATTTATTTTTAGAAAAGTTGGGCAAAGTTTACCAAAGCGATTTTGAAAATATTTTATTAGTCAAGGTCGAGAGTATTCCCCAATTTTTAGCAGAGTGCGATCGCATCTTTAAAGAAGATTCCAATTTGCTAAATTTATTCGAGCGAATCGTTCCCGTCACCAAAACTTTCTCTTTTCAAACGGCAGAAGAATTTGAGACTAAAGCCAAACAGATTGTTGTGGATTGGCTGCCAATATTAGCCGCTAAAAAATTCTACGTTAGAATGCATCGAATTGGTTTTAAAGATCGCATCGATCGCCATGAAGAAGAAACTTTTCTTGACCTAGTAATTTTGCAAGAACTAGAAAAAATCGGCAGCCCAGGACAAATCGGCGGTATCGATCCCAATGTAATTGTGGCGGTGGAAACAGTAACCGAACGAGCAGGATTAGCTTGCTGGACTAGCCAGGATTTACAAACATATCCATGGCTGGGTTTGGGTTTGCTGGTTAATGCTTAAATGCTCGCCCTCGACAGTTTGTGATGCGTAGCGAATCCTTTAGGGCTTATGCTTGCGGTATCCCTTCGGGACAACGGGGGGAACCCCCGCAACGCAACTGTCTCGCAATGCTCAATGGCAAATAAAGTATCCTTAACTCAAAAATTAAGGCGATAAACGTTTTGTTTGAGCTATTTTAGTGATTTTTTAATATCTCATTACGTATTTATTAAGCAAGTTCACTTAAAATTTTCCTAAGAAGTATTATTTAGAATCTTGCTGACGAAATCAACGTAGTGCAACCAAATCACTTTTTTTCCCTGTCACAGATAATCGATCGCCAGCCTTTAACAGTTACTCCCGATACTTTAATAGCTGAAGCCATCGATCTGATGCAAAAGAGGGGCAGTAGCTGTAGCGTAGATAGTTCCGATTCAGTGGGCAACAGTAGCTGTGTTTTAGTAGTCAAAAATCGCCAGCTTAAAGGGATCTTTACAGAACGAGATTTGGTAAGGTTGATTGCTTTTGGCAATCCCGCCGTGAAAGCTGCGGAATCATCAAAGATGATTGCTGCGGATACAGAATTAGCGGGGGTGGCGATCTCTAAGGTCATGAGCCGTGATGTAGTAACTTTGACCTATACGGGCACGGAAGATATTTTTGCTGCTTTAAATCTATTGAGATCGCATTCTATTCGCCATTTACCCATAGTAGACCGCGACAATAACCTCTTAGGTTTAACTACGGTTAAAGATCTGCGTCGCAAGCTTCAACCAGTAAACATGATGAAGTGGCGAAAAGTTGACGAAATCATGAACACAGGGGTAGTTTATGCCGATCCTGAAGATTCGATTCAGCACGTAGCTCGATTGATGGCAGAACACCAAGTAAGCTGTGTAGCAATCGGCAAAATCATTGCAGCGACAGACTCTGTAAATCCTCTGGGAATTATTACCGAACGAGATATCGTTCAATTCCAAAATCTTAATTTAGATCTAGGACAGCCCGCACGAGACGTAATGAGTGCGCCGTTGTTTTTGGTTAGTCCTGAAGATAGCCTGTGGTCAGTACATCAACAGATGCAGCAGCATCGCGTTAGACGTTTACTGGTATGTGGCAAACAGAGGGAACTAATAGGTATCGTCACCCAAACCAGCTTGTTACGAGTATTCGATCCAGGGGAAATGTACGGAGTGATTGAATCGCTTCAGCAACAGGTATGCCAGTTAGAGTCAGCCAGAACCCAACTACTCGAAAATCGTCAGGAGGAACTAGAGCGAGAAGTAGCAGAACGCACTTCGGTATTGAGAACCGTTAACCAGCAAGGAAGGGCGATCGCCGAATTCGGTCAGTATGTTTTGGCGACTACCAATTTACCGTTAATTCTACAAAGGTCAGTTTATTTGGTCGCTGACACTTTGGCAGTTGAATATTGCAAAGTGCTAAAACTATTACCCGATGATACTCTACTGTTAGAAGTAGGTGTCGGTTGGCAAAATGGTTTAGTTGGCACTGCCATTATAGAAACCGAAAAAAAATCCCAAGCGGGCTATACTCTTCAACAGTCTCAGCCCATAGTGGTCGAAGATCTTCATACCGAGACTCGCTTTAGCGGCTCTTCTCTCTTAATCGACCATCAGGTAGTTAGTGGAATTAGCGTGGTCATTGCCGATGGAGATAATCCCTACGGGGTTTTGGAGGCTCATACGACCGAGCATCGCTTATTTACTCAAGATGAGGTTAATTTTCTTCAGGCGATCGCCAATATTATCGCTCAGGCGATCGAAAGACATCAAGCGGAATTTCACTTAAAGCAAAGCGAACAAAAATTTAGAGCAATTTTCGATAAATCTGTTCAGTTTATCGGTTTGTTAGAACCCAACGGTAATCTCATTGAAGCCAACAAAACCGCTTTAGATTTTATTGGCTTATCGGCAGCAGACGTTAGGGGCAAACCTTTTTGGTTGACTCCTTGGTGGTCGATGTCGACAAAAATTCAAGCACAAATTAAGCAGGCAATAGCAAAAGCAGCAACAGGAGAATTTATCCGTTTTGAGGTAGAGCATCCTGGAACGGAAGATCGGGTAATGACGGTAGATTTTTCCTTGACTCCAATTAAGGACGAAACAGGAAAAGTAGTCTTGTTGATTCCTGAAGGCAGAAATATTAGCGATCGCAAACAGGCAGAGGCAAAAATACAAGAACAAGCTGCCCTGTTAAATATTGCCACCGATGCAATTATGGTGCGGGCGTTGGACAACACCATTCTGTTTTGGAATAGGGGTGCCGAAGTTTTGTATGGCTGGGAGACAGCAGAAATCTTAAATCGTAACTGCGATCGCTTCTTTAACCGCACTTCAACCAGTAAATTAAGCGAAATTCAACAATCTGTCGCCGAAACAGGAGAATGGCAGGGAGAACTGAGACAGGTGATCAAATCAGGGCGAGAAATCATTGTTGAGAGTCGGTGGACATTGGTTAAAAACCAAACAGGTGCGCCAAGTTCCTATTTGATTGTCAATACCGACATCACCGAACAAAAACAGCTAGAGACGCAGTTTCTGCGTACCCAAAGGTTAGAAAGCCTCGGAACTTTAGCAGGAGGCATTGCTCACGATCTCAATAACATCCTGGCACCCATTCTGGGCTTTGCCAAACTACTACCCTTGAAGTTGCCCGATGTAGACGAACAGACCAAAGGTTTTTTTAAAATTATAGAAACCAACGCTCAACGGGGAACGGCACTAGTCAAGCAGATTCTTACTTTTTCCCGTGGTTTGGAGGGAGATAAAGGAATTGTCCAAATTCGACACTTAATTAACGAAATCGGACAGATAATCACCGAAACCTTTCCCAAAGCGATCGAACTTAGTATCGATGCCCCCAAAACCCTATGGACGGTTAACGCCGACATAAATCAAATCCACCAGGTGTTGATGAATCTTTGCGTTAATGCCCGCGATGCTATGCCCGACGGTGGTAAATTATCCATCCAGGCGGAAAACTTTACGATCGATTCAGAGTATGCCCGCCTCCATCTCGATGCAGAGGTAGGTTTTTACGTCAAAATTACCATTACCGATACAGGAGTTGGTATACCACCAGAAAACGTCGATCGCATCTTTGAACCGTTTTTTACCACTAAAGAAATCGGACAAGGGACGGGATTGGGTTTATCTACGGTTATCGGCATTACTAAAAGTCACGGCGGTTTTATTGAAGTGGCAAGCGACAGAAGAAATAACCACGGAACTCAATTTCAAGTCTTCTTACCTGCCTCAGACATTGCTGAAAGTAGCACAAAAGAGACGAAAGATAATTTTCAGGGCAATGGCGAATTAATTTTGGTAGTAGATGATGAAACCGCAATACTGGAAGTAACTAAAGCTACCCTAGAAACCTATAATTACCGAGTTATAACCGCTGGCAATGGTATCGAAGCTGTAGCTACCTATGTCAACAATAAAGATGCGATCTCACTGGTAATCATAGACATCATGATGCCTAGAATGGATGGCAAAACTGCAATCCGTACCCTAAAACAGATCGACCCCGATGCCAAAATTATCGCCGTTAGCGGACTCATTACCAGCCAAGAAATTATCAAGGAATTAGATGCAGAAGTTATCGCTTTCCTATCCAAGCCCTACAACAATGAAGATTTGCTAGAAACAGTTTATGAGATTGTTAATGGTTCGTAGAGACAAGGCATGCCTAGTTTGTTAGCTAGAGAGATTAACGGTATAAAAACCCTTCTACATTCATCGGAATCAATTGACTGGGGTCTGTATTAAAATCAATCGAAGTAATAACGGGCTTAGTTGGAGTTTGATGTACCGTTAGTCGCCAGAATAATGCTCCCGATTCATGCTGAGATTCGGCATAAACAATTTTGGTATTGGGGCTTAAAGATAACGTATCAATTATCGTATATCCAATGCATTTACCAGCCGATTTATCAATCAAACTTGGCATAGTGCTGGTCAAAATAGAAGCGCTATCTTTAATAATAGGAAGACTATAATTAGTCCAGATTGTGAAAGCTTTTTCGATGTCGTTGACTTTCAAGGCATCAAATCCTTGGGTAACAACTGATGGAGTCCTAGCCTTAAGTACGATGTTTGATCGACCTAGTCTGCTTTTATTTTCCTGCAAAGCAAAAGCTGGTTGAGATTCCATGGCTACAGAACCGCATAAAGCAATTAGACTAGTAAGACCCAGAGCAATAATAGTTTTTTTCATAGTAAACCTCCCTATAAAAAATCCTGTTTTTAGAGGACGTTTTATAGCGGTGTAAGTTAGGTGTAGGGGCGAACCAACCTTAGCCCTTACTCAAGTTCGATGATGTCTATATGTAATTTATAAGGAGAATTATCCCAGTCATAATCGGAATAAAACTGACTTCGATCCATCTGTTTGATTGCTTCAGGATCTATTTTCAGCACATCGCTGCGCAAATATTTTTCTGGATGAGTAAAAATTTCAATTTCTCGTTCAAAATTTTCTCTACCAGCTTGGAAAAACCTTTCGGATTGTGTGGGAGTAAATAATCCGTTGAGAGAATCCAAATTTTGACTGCTTCCAGCTTTGGCTGTCGTGACTGTGAGCAAGCCAATAAATAAGGCTATTAGTAAAGTTTCGAGCGGTTCGTAGATAAAGGCTTTTTTTTCATTTTGCCCTCCTCCAAATATGGGATGGCTTTCCTACCTTTATTATAAGAAATTTATCGATAGATTTTTTGGTTAATTGTTAATTGTTAATTGTTGGTCGTTAGTCGTAAATATTTTCGCTTTTGTTTCTGATCTTCATGTATGTAAAACTGTAGCTTTTTACTATCTACTACCTGCTACCCACTACCCACTACCCACTACCTACTAACATTAAGCGATCGCACTTTCGTTACCTGAATCGCGGAAAAATAGACAGGAAGAACCCGTAATTTCGACCATTTGATTAACAAACTCAAAATCTGGTTCTAGAGTTAGTCCCATAAAGTCCATATCTGATTGTGGTGCTTGGGTCAAACAGTCTGTAAATTTCCCTACCAACACAAAAGTTTTGGCATGATGAGGTATGCGAGCGAGATCTCGTAATTCTTCAATATATTGTTGGGCTGCCTTGACCTCTTCTGTATCCGCTACGACGGTAATGAGATTTAAAGAACCCTGCCAACTGCGATGGAGTCGCAATGCCATTAATATCGTCAGATTGAGATTGCCCTGTTTAATTTTGGCGGAGAAAGGTAAATTTTCTAATTGTGGCGTTAGCCAGACATTGATTACCTCTACTCTATCCATCCCCGCCAAAGGATGCAGACCAAATAACATGATACCCATTTCTAGTCGTTGTGCTTCGAGTAACAAAGGCTGAAGTTCTTGCCAGTCTGCTGCTGCTTCGGGGACTTTGAGAAACAAAATATTGGGGCGGAAAAAAGTACTCTGGGAAGACTGTAAAACCATAGCAATTCCTTCAATTGAATTGGCGGTTTTGAGGATGGAATATGTAGTAAAGATACCCTTACGGCGAAATGCTGCGGTTAGCTTTTCCAATCTCCGAGAAAAGTGATTAATATTGTTATCTTCAGCTAGTCCTAATAGCTGGATCGAACCTTCTGGCTGACAAAGATCGAGTAATAAACGAAATTCTCCCAATAGTTGCGACCAGTTTTCTAACGGTACGAGTAAAGTCGGTCGCCAAGCGCGAAAATTATTCGCATCGATCTCGCTAGTTTTTTTTGCTGCCCAAAGTGCGATCGCCTCAAAGATACCGCTTCTGACATCTCCAGTAATTCTAGAACTATCTGGCTTTTTAGCAAGCTGAAAATAGATTAATAACACCACGATAGTGGCAACAAAGCTAAAGCGAGCATTAATTACTAACATGGCAAACAGGCAACTAACAAAACCGTAGAGGGGAATTAGGGTCGAGATTTTGAAGGTAGGACGAAAATTCATTAAGCCCAATCGAGATTCCAGCAGCACTACCAAATTCAAAGCAGCATAAGTAATCAAAAAAAACATCGTAATCAATGGCGCGATCGCATTTAGATCTCGCAGCATCAAAGCCCCCACCACAAATAAGCTGCTGAGAAAAATCGCTCGACGGGGTTCTCCGTTACCAGATAACTTAGAAATCCATTTCCCCTGGGGGATTATGCCATCTTTTGCCAGTGCCACCAAGATGCGTGGTGCGCCGACTAAAGAAGATAAAGCAGCCGAAAAAGTAGCTGCCAATAAACCCAGCAACACCCCAGGCTGCCACCAAGCCTTATCGATCGCAATGGTATAGTTGTTAACCAACTCTTCGGGAGAGGCAACTGTAGCTACCCAGTAACACAAAGCTAAATAAATCACGCTGCTAACTCCAATGGCAGCCAGCGTACCTCTAGGAATATTAATTCGACTGTTTTGCAGTTCCCCAGACATATTAACTCCCGACATAATTCCCGTCACCGCAGGAAAAAATACCGCAAATACGCCCCAAAAAGAAATGCCCACAAATTCCGTCTCCAATGAACCAGGAAAATCGCCGAACAAGACCAGTTCTGGCTGTGACTGCCAAAACAGGGGACTGGCAAAAATCGAAATTAAAGAAATGGCGATCGCAGCCATAACTAAATATTGAATGCGAAACGCCCAACTTGCACCAACCGAAGCGATGGCAAATACCAAAACAAATACGCCAAAGTCTACTAACAAAGGAGAATGCTGCGGGAAAATATTCAACCAACCCTCGCGAAAACCAAAAACATACATTGCCACCGCAAAAGCCTGACAGAGAAACAAAGGAATACCAATGGCAGCACCAACTTCTAAACCCAATGCTTTGGCTATCATGGCATAAGGTCCTCCTGCTGACAGACGGGTATTACTGGCAATTGAAGCAAGGGATAAACCCGTAGCCAGGGTAATACTAACCGCAGCCAAAACTACTAGAATTCCCCCCACCAAACCCGCATTGCCCACAACCCAACCAACCCGCAGATACATAATCGCACCCAAGATGGTTAACAGGGTTGGTTTAAATACCCCTTCAAAAGTGCCATAAAGCTTGGATTGATGGTTACGGTCAGCTTGTTTTGAAACCTTAGCTTCCCTGAAACGATTCCAGATTTTCATTTAAAATTAGCTTTTTTGCGATCGCTTATTTAATACTTTTTCCGCAGCCAGCCAAGCAACACAATATACTATCGATCTTTACACAATATTTTTCCGCAAATCGGACTGATATATTAATAATTAACAAGTGCAGTAGCAGATACAGTGGAGTTTTAGATTCATGAGCGATATCTATGGAGGATTTGACCCCCGAAATGTTCCCGCCTATTCTTTAGGCGACGCTGCACGCTACCTGAGAATTCCTAACAGCACAGTTCGTTCTTGGACAGTTGGACAAAAATATACAGTGAAAAATGGGTCTAACTTCTTCCATCCTTTAATTAATATTCCCAACCATAAACCTTACCTTCTATCTTTTACCAATTTGATAGAAATTCATGTATTGCGAGCCAGTCGCTTGCACCATAATATTCAGCTAAATAAGTTAAGAGAGGCTTTAGATTTTATTGACGAAAAGTTTAACATTCCTCATCCGCTAGCCAAAGAAGAGTTTCGGACTAATGGCGTGGACTTATTTATCGAACGCTACGGCGAGTTAATTAATGCAAGTTCGGGGGGGAAAAAAGAGTTAAAAGCATTTTTAAATGCTCATTTAGAACGTATCGAACCAGACGATAGTGGACTGGCAATCAAACTCTACCCCTTTACCCGTTCCCAGGAAACAGATAACCCTCGCCTAATAGCTATCGATCCTCGGATTGCCTTTGGTCGTATGGCGATCGCCGAAACAGGCATCCCTACCGACGTTCTTAAAGAAAGATATTGGGCGGGAGAATCAATTGAAGAATTAGCCGAAGATTATGATTGCGATCGCTTGGCAATTGAAGAAGCAATTCGCTGTGAATTACCTGTCGCTGCATAAATTATCACTAGATACCAGATTTTACTCAAATGCCCGTCATATACTTATTTGAGTTCAAAAATCGGATCTAAATCTTCAATATCAAAAAATGACAACAGGGCAAGATGGACAAATTACCTTTTTCGTAGATAGATGCTTGGGAAAACTAGTTGTTAAAACTCTCCGCGATACTGGCATTTCTGTAGAAGCCCACGACGACCATTTTCCTAAAAATGCCCTAGATGTAGACTGGTTGCCTGAAGTTGGTAAACATCAGTGGGTTATCATCACTAAGGATGCTCGAATTGGCAGAAATCAAACCGAAAGATTAGCCGTAACCAATGCTCGTGTCAAAATGTTTACTTTAGCATCTCAAAACTTGATAGGAAGAGAAATGGCAAATATTTTTCTTCAATCAATTACCAAAATGCAAGAATTTGTCTACAAGCATTATGCGCCTTTTATTGCCAAAGTATACCGAAACCAAAAAGTTGAAATGTGGAAAGATGCCTCTACCCTCTTAAAAGAAGCTCGTAATTTCAATATCTAGCGAAGTGGACGTTTTTATTAGCTATCGATTTTGCTTGCTCTGCTACCAACTAACAACTAACGATATGCGAAGCAGTATCCCTTTAGGGACTAACCATACTCACAATATCCTCAAAAGATTCGCCTAATTTAAAGAAAAAGACCAAGAGGTGAACAAATGGTCGATATATCTACAACCTATCTAGGATTGGAATTGCGATCGCCTTTGGTAGTGGGTGCAGCAGCACCTCTGACTGAAGATATCAGTAATGTCAAACGTTTAGAAGATGCAGGGGCATCGGCGATAGTCTTACATTCGCTATTTGAAGAACAACTACTCGAAGAACGCTACGCTCTCTATCATCACATTGCCCATAACGCCGAAAGCCACCCCGAAGCAACTTCCTACTTCCCAGATCGCGAAGTCTTTCATATCGGTTCGGAAGGTTATCTCGAACAAATTCGTTATGCCAAAAAAGCCGTAGACATTCCCATTATTGCCAGTCTCAATAGCTCTACTATCGGTGCTTGGAGTAACTATGCCCAACAGGTAGAACAGGCAGGGGCAGATGCGATCGAGCTAAATATTTATTCGATTCCTACCGACTTAAATTTGACGGGAGAACAAGTAGAACAAAACTATCTTGATATTGTTCGTGCGGTTAAAAATTCGGTCGATCTACCCGTAGCGGTTAAACTCAGTCCCTTCTTTAGCAATATGGCTAATATGGCAAAACGCTTTAGCGATGTAGGCGCAAATGGCTTAGTTTTATTTAACCGTTTCTACCAGCCAGATATTAATTTAGTGTCTCTAGAAGCAGAACCAAATTTACTGTTAAGTACTGCCAGGGAAAACCGTCTGCCGATGCGTTGGATCGCCATTCTATACGGCACTCTTCCCATTGACTTTGCAGCCACCAGCGGCATTCGTACCGCCCACGATGTTATCAAAATGATGATGGTTGGAGCAAATGTCACCATGCTAGTCAGCGTTCTACTGAGTCACGGTATCGAACATTTAGGCAAGATCGAAAAAGACTTAATCGAATGGCTCGAAGTAAAAGAATATGACTCTATTAACCAACTACAGGGCAGCATGAGCCAAATGAATTGTCCTGACCCCAGTATTTTTGAACGAGTTCAGTATCTTAAAGCAGTTCAAACATACAATCCTTACTTGAATTTGGCTAATCGTTAGTTGTTAGTTGTTAGTTGTTAGTTATTACTTAAAACCTAATGAAAAGAATTGGAATTTTAACCAGTGGCGGGGATTGCCCTGGATTAAACGCGATTATCCGTGCTGTAGTTAAATGTGCCAGTCAAAAGGGCTGGGAGGTATACGGCATTCCCTATGGTACGGATGGTTTTTTGAGGCTAGAAAACGGTAAGTGTCACTCTCAGGATTTGCAGCTTAAAGAACATGGCTACGATATGCCAGGATTTTTGCACGGTATAGATATTTTGCAGTTTCTCAGTGGCAGTATTTTAGGCTCTCTCAGCAAAGGTCATCCAGAAGACAAGGCGATCGCTCGTGCCATTATTAAAGGCTATCAAGATCTCCAACTCGATGCTTTAATTGCCGTCGGAGGAGACGGAAGCATTGATATTATCTACGATCTGGCACAGCAGGGTAATTGGAACATGGTGGCAATCCCCAAAACCATTGATAATGACGTACCGTTTACTGAAAGATCCGTTGGTTTTGATACGGCGGTAGATAAAGTGACATCGGCACTTTACGATCTTACTTTTACTGCTGCCAGCCACGATCGCACGATGATTGTGGAAGTAATGGGACGCAATGCAGGACATTTGGCTCTGTCTTCGGGTATTGCAGGCGGTGCAGACATTATTCTGATTCCCGAACTAATACCCCAGATAACACCCGATTTAGTAACCGATATCTGCATTCACATCGCCAAACTACGCTCTTTAGGTCGTAAATTTGCCCTAATTGTGATTGCTGAAGGAGTCAAAAATCATGCAGGGGAAAGACAGAAAGCAATAGCAGATTATCTATCTCTACAAATTGACCAGATAAGTCACAAACTATGCTTGACTGATAAACCAGAGTTTTGTGACCTCGATAAACTGGAAACGAGATCGCTAGTCTTGGGACACATACAACGTAGCGGTACGCCTTCATCTTACGATCGCTTATTGGCTGCTACCTTTGCTAAAAAAGCAGTAGACCTAATTGCCGAAGAAAAATATAACCAGCTGGTAGTCTGGCAAAACGGTACAGTTCAGATTCAATCTTTAGACGATGTGGTCAAGCACATCAAACACCGCCACCAGTTAGGAGTCTGCCCCAATCCCGTCAATGCCAATGGCTTCTTGGTTCAGACAGCGCGATCTCTCGGTATTTATCTTGGTAATTAAACAAATAGGAGTTACGGATGCAAACAATTAACAATTGACAACCAACCAATCCAAAAACTGAATTATGCCAACTAAATCTTCTCCAACACCTTCGCCAAAAATTCAAAAGATTGCCCGTACCTTCCGCGTGTATGGATGGACTAGCTTTCTATTTCAAATTGCCTTCGCTTTTGCATCCATTCTGATTCTGCTGTTTGCTGCTTCAGGTAGAAAATTTAGTCCAGATAACAGTATGGGTATTGGTATTGGCATCTTTTGATCTGGGTGTAGCTTTTTGGCATTGTGCGCTACTATCTATTTAGCATTTCACTACATCCGTATTTCCAGAGGCTTGCTTCATAGACCAGAAGCCTTATTGCATCCACGTAAATCTGAAACTGTCGAATTACTGCGCTTTGGTGTGATTATTGGTTTTGTCGGCATTTTACTAGGTCTATTTGGTGCTGGTTCGAGCATTGGGGTTTTGATTGCCAAGACCGTATCGCAACCGCCAGGAATGGCAATTACCAATCCCAATCGTATAGTGCGGGCTTTAGATGTATTTATCGTCTTAGCAAACATCAATTTAATTACCGCTCATTTTGTTGGTGCAGCAATTTCCATTTGGTTATTGGAAAAACTTCATCTACACCATCATTATCGTTAACCGATGTTTGAAGAGCATGAGGCATTCTATGGCTTATTAAAAAATCCACCAGCACACAAGGCGAGCAACTAAGAGTATTGTTTAAACAAGCTCAAACTCTGGTTTTTAATGAAGAATCAGCTTTACTGGCTGCCAAAATAAAACATAATTTGATTCAAAAAGGCAAACCTATAGGTGACTGCGATACGATGATTGCGGCGATAGGTTTATAGCACAAAGCTATTGTCGTGACAAATAACGTCAAACACTTTCAAAGAGTTCGAGATTTGATGGTAATCAACTGGAGAGATTAATTTCTAATTGTTCTAAAGAACGATCGCCCGCTATTTTACTTCCCTGTACGACCATTACCGAACAAGGTGCGTGGTGAATCGTGTAGTTGCTGACACTACCGAGAAACATTTCTGAGATATTGCTACGTCCCCTGCGTCCTATAACAATTAAATCTGCCCCCCAATCTTTTGCGCGATCGCCGATACCCAGATTGCAGTTACCGATATGGCATTCATACTTACAGCTAATGCCAGATTTCCTGGCTGTTTGTGCCTTTGATTTGAGCCAATCATTGCTGATTTTCATCTCTCTTTCTTGGCGTTGACGAGTCCAGTTATAGCGATCGCCTGATATATCAACATCGTATAATGTGGCGATGCCAATCCAAGGAGATACATCTTGCATTTGCCAATCAATAAAATGCAACAGCAATAGCTCACTTCCTCCAGGTTGAGCAATAGATAAGGCAAAGTCAAACACAGTTGATGCTTCTGATGAGCGATCTAATGCGACTATTATTTTTTTAAACATGATTACTCTTTATGGAGTCAGGAGTCATATGCGAAGCGGTATCCTTTAGGACAAAGGCGATTCGGTTCGCTGCATGTAGTCAAAAGTCAGGAGTCGCAAAGGGCTTGCCCGCATGTAGTCAGGAGTCAGGAGTCAGGGGTATTATCAATTGACCTTTAATAACTAACAACTAACAACTAACAACTAACGACTAACGACTAACAGCAAACTGCCGATCACGAATTGGTTCTCCCGTTAACATTTCCACCACGTCCATACCGTTGCTAATAACCCCAGGTACGCTAGGATAACCAGCAGTTGCGCCAACCAAATATAGATTAGGTAGTTCGGTTTTATAACCCAAACGATTTAAACCTACTTGTTGAGGAATTAATTTCGCGCCATACATATTGCCTTCGGGTTGTCCGAGATAGTATTCGCTAGTAGTTGGCGTACCAAAGATTTTCATTTTAATGTGGCGATCGATATCGGGAATTAAATCTCGCACGCTGTTCATTACCTGTTGATATACAGTCCGTTTTTGCGCTTTGTATGCTGCTAGATCTGTTTGGTGGAGTTTCTTAAATGGTTCGTAGGGACAAACAGTAGTAATCTCCAAAACGTGATGTCCGTCGGGACACATACCAGGCTCGTAAGACTTCAAAGTAGGACAAGATAAGAAAATCCACGGACGTTCTAGATTGCCTTTTAACTGCTGTTGATAGGCTTGATTGAGATTATCGTTGGGATAGTACCAAATATTCCAGTTACCAATACCGTAAGAAAAGGGATCGAATTTGGAGTCTAAACCGAGATAAACATTAAAAGCACTGGCAGAATATTCATATTTAGTCAGGCGGCGATGCTCTTGTTTGCTCAATGCTAGCGAGTCGTGGATCAGTTTAACGGTTAGCTTGGGATCTAAATCGCTGATATAAGCATTATCCGCTTGATAAGATTCGCCCCCAGCAAAAACACTAACTACCTGATGATTTTCGATTTCGATGTGCTGTACGGGAGTGGAAAATTTAACTACTCCACCACCTTCGGTAATCGCTTCAACAATGCTATCTACCAAATGCTTAAAGTGATAGCGCGGATAATATGCACCTTCTGAGTAATCGGAAACCAGCGATGTGTGGGTAATCAGAGCAATTTCTGAGGGTGGTAAGCCATAATCGCCACCTTGCCCCGCTAGTAATGCCTGTAGCTTAGGTGATAGCCCTGCATTGTCGTATAGTTCCTGTAGCGTCCAATTGCGTTTGGTAAATAGGTTCCAATACTTAGGTAAAGAAAGCCAATCAGCCAAATCTAGGTCGTACCAATGTACTTCTTGGGTCAACTGTTTTAGTTCTCGGTGAAGTTGTTCGATTTCATCGCAGTAAACATTGATGCCCCAAACCTCTTCAGGGAAAGTAGCAATCAGGCGATCGCGAAACTTCTCCCAACCCAAGGGAATACGGAAGTCGACTTCTGGAGTGATGATGCGATCGATGCAGTCAGGATTGAGAGAATTGAAGGGTACATCGCGATCTATGTAATCTAAAAACTGTTTTACTGCCTCTCCTTCCCCACATTGGTAAATGTAGTGAACGTCAGCACAAAAATTGTAATCGCCATAGCTAAAGGTATGACAGCAACCTCCTGGTAAATAATGCTGTTCTAATACCGCCACGCGATATCCCTGACGAGTCAGACAAGCAGCAGCAGCTAGCCCGCCCAACCCCGCACCTAAAATTACATAATCAAAATTTTTCATCATAAATCCTCTATCCAACGAAAATTAGTAATCAACAGCTGATAACCACTAACTCCGAACTCCAAACCCCGAACCCCGAACTCCGAACTCCAAACCCCGAACCCCGAACCCCGAACCCCGAACTCCGAACTCCGAACTCCGAACTACTACCCATTCCTAATACTGCCATCGGGCATAATTGTTTCCTGAAATATTGCCCCTCTCAAATTGACTCCCTTAAGATTGGCATTTCTGAAATTTGCTCCACGCAAATTTGCCCATACCAGTTTGGCGTGATCGAGATTGGCATTTTGTAAATTTGCTCCACTCAGGTTTGCATGACTTAGATCGGCATGACTGAGGTTAGCATTCTGTAAATTTGCCTCAATCATGCTAGCTCGATACAATTTAGCCTGGCTTAAATTAGCTGCATAAAGAATGGCTCGATTCAAAAACGATTTTTCAAGATTAGCTTTGCTTAAAACTGTCCGATTAAGATAGGCATAACTTAAATTAATTTTTGCGAGTTGAGCCTTATGCAAACATATATGCTGTAAATGAGCATGAGAAAAATCTCTTCTGCCAGTTAAATATGCCGCTTTCATTAGCTCGGCTTTCATAGTAGGGTTAGATTGAGTAGATTCTCGTTTGTTATTAGCTAGTATTGTCAGCATCGATCTTTATCTCCTCAATCTTCACACCATTCCTCTTTTGCCAAAAGATCGCAGATTCTGTCTCTCAGTAGATAATCATGTTCTTCTAGTTCGCATTCAACACAAATCCATTCTCTAGGAGCTATAAACTGACATAGAACATAAATTGGCTGATGACGTTCGACCTTGCCTATTTCAACTAAATGACGAGCTTCATCTTTGATTTCATCAATTGAATAATCAATGACTACAGACATTATTTACCTCTCTAGTTAATTCGCTCTCAAGCTTAAAATAAGCAATAAGCTTGAGGAATTTGTGAGGATTTTAAATATCGGTTGGTATATTTCCAGATGACGACTTTCAAATGGTTAGTCGTTAATATTTCTGACTTCTGACTTCTGACTTCTGACTTCATTTGATTAATCCATCTAAAAGATCTGCAATGGAATTAGTCATTATCGAGTAGCCTTTTGTTTCTAATTCACATTCAATTAAATCCCATTCACCAGACGAGAAAAATAAACCGAGATTGTGAAGAGGTTGTTGACGATTTAAACTACCAATGTCAACTAGATGCTGAACTTCATTTTTAATTTCTTGAATTGAAAATTGGTCTTTTACTTTCATAATATGCCTCACTAGATAATTCTGTTCCAAGCTTTAGGATAGAAAATAAGCTTGAGAAATTTGTGAGGTTTTTTAGTCAGTCAATAGTTTATAAATATCTATTTGAGCAATTTTGGTAGCGATCGCTCCTATCTTATGAAATAACGGCACCCAGTTCGCGCGATCGCAACGACTACAAGCAAACTAATAATATTAAGATTTTGGAGGATAAACTATGAAAGCAGTTGGCTTAAAGCAATATTTACCCATCGAAAATGAAAATAGTCTATTAGATATTGAAATACTAAAACCCACAGCTAAAGGCAAAGATTTACTAGTAGAGGTTAAAGCGATTTCCGTAAACCCAGTAGATTATAAAGTCCGCGCACCCAAAGATAAAGTAGAGTCCGAACCCAAAATTCTCGGCTGGGACGCAGCAGGCGTAGTGGTAGAAGTTGGTGCAGAAGTAACAGAATTTCAGCCAGGAGATGAGGTTTACTATGCAGGAGATATCACTCGTCCTGGCAGCAACAGTGAATTTCAACTGATAGATGAGCGAATTGTCGGACGCAAACCGAAGAATTTAGATTTTGCTCGTGCGGCAGCTTTTCCCCTTACCAGTATCACCGCTTGGGAAGCTCTATTTGAAAGATTAAATATTGATCGCCATGGTGCAGACGCGGGTAAATCAATTTTGATTGTTAATGGTGCGGGAGGAGTAGGTTCGATCGCGATTCAACTAGCAAAACTAGCCCAGCTTAAGGTAATTGCTACGGCTTCTCGTGATGAAACTACCGCCTGGTGTCAGAAAATGGGTGCGGA
>JBCDCO010000020.1:0-35981 GCA_039181635.1 Cyanobacteria bacterium P01_G01_bin.19
CACATTCCGCAGACACTATAGGTAGAGGAAAAGAACATAAATACGCTCATCCTGTAGGGTAGTTAATATGTATTGATCAATATCTGTAGATTAGTACAATTAAATTACTCTATCTATGGTGGTGATGTGCGGAAGGTCAGTCTTAGCTGAATAATAATTTATTTGGCTTAGTTAATACTCATTTAAAGCAAGGTTGAAACGCTCAACCTTGCTTTTTTAATTCTGAAGATTTTGCAGCCAAAACACAACTTATTTTGATTCGTAATTTAAGATATAAGCTGACAAATAGATCGCAGACTATTAGCTTCAATGAAACTCGATTCCAAAATTCCCTCTGGTAGGCTTCAAGATAAGTGGGACAACTACAAAGATCGCTGCAAACTAGTTAGCCCAGCAAATAAGAAAAAGCATACTATCTTAATTGTCGGTACGGGGCTGGCTGGTGCTTCTGCTGCGGCTACCCTAGCGGAATTGGGCTATAAAGTTAAAAGCTTTTGTATTCAAGACTCTCCTCGTCGCGCCCATAGTATTGCAGCACAGGGGGGAATAAATGGTGCTAAAAATTATCCCAACGATGGAGACACGGTTTGGCGTTTATTTTACGACACGATCAAAGGCGGAGACTATAGATCGCGAGAAGCAAACGTCCACCGTTTGGCGCAAATCAGCAATCAGATTATCGATCGCTGCGTAGCACAGGGAGTTCCTTTTGCCCGTGAATATGGCGGACTGTTAGCAAATCGTTCTTTTGGTGGCGCGCAGGTGTCTCGTACTTTTTATGCCAAAGGACAAACAGGACAGCAGTTGTTGCTAGGGGCATATAGTGCTATGTCGCGTCAAATTGCTGTGGGAAAAATTGAAATGTATTCCCGTCGCGAAATGCTAGATTTAGTTTTGATCGAGGGAAAAGCCAGAGGCATTATCGTTCGCAATCTACTGACAGGAGCAATAGAGCGTTACGCAGGGGATGCAGTACTACTTTGTACGGGGGGTTATAGTAATGTATTTTATCTCTCTACTAATGCTCGCAATTCTAACGTGACTGCTGCTTGGCGATGTTACAAGCGTGGTGCTTTGTTTGCCAATCCTTGCTATACCCAGATTCACCCTACCTGTATTCCTGTTTCGGGAGAATATCAGTCAAAATTGACCTTGATGAGTGAAGGATTACGTAATGATGGTCGAGTATGGGTACCAAAACAGCCAGACGATCACCGTCACCCCAATGAGATTCCCGAAGCGGAACGAGATTATTATCTGGAAACTAGATATCCTAGCTTTGGCAATCTGGTTCCCCGCGATGTAGCTTCTCGTAATGCTAAACAAGTTACGGATGAGGGCAGAGGAGTAGGAGAAACAGGACTAGCAGTATACCTAGATTTTCGCGATTCCATTCAAAAATTGGGTCAAGAAACTATTAGCGATCGCTATGGCAATCTGTTTCAGATGTACGAAAGAATTACAGGAGAAAATCCCTATGAGGTTCCCATGCGGATCTATCCAGCCGTCCACTATATTATGGGCGGTTTATGGGTTGACTATAATCTCATGAGTACGATTCCTGGCTTGCACGTCTTGGGAGAAGCAAATTTTTCTGATCATGGGGCAAATCGTCTCGGTGCGAGCGCCTTGATGCAGGGATTGTCTGATGGTTACTTTGTGATTCCCTATACTTTGGGCAATTATATTGCCAGTACTGACTTACCACCAGTGGACATTTCTCACGACGCCTTTGCCAAAGCCGAGCATGATGTCAATTTTAAGGTCAACCAGCTTTTGCAGATAAAAGGAAATAAAACCGTTACTCAGTTTCATCGTCAGCTAGGTAAAATACTATGGGATTATGTCGGGATGTCTCGCGATCGAGTTGGCTTAGAAAAAGCGATCGCTTTGATTGCCAATCTTAGAGAAGAATTTTGGCATAACGTCAATATACCTGGCGAATCCCATACGTTCAACAAAAATCTTGAATTTGCAGGAAGAGTTGCTGATTTTTTAGAGTTAGGAGAACTGATGGCAATAGACGCTTTAGATCGTCAGGAATCTTGTGGCGCGCATTTTCGGGTAGAATGTCAGACTGCTGACGGAGAAGCCCAACGCAATGACGAATATTATTCTTATGTTGCTGCATGGCAATATCAAGGAGCCAATAAGACGCCAATATTGCATAAAGAACAGCTAGAGTTTAAAAACGTTGAGCTAACCCAAAGAAGCTATAAGTAGAACAGAAGCTAGAATTGTCTATGATTTGTAACGGCGAATAGCCAATTTTTTGAGAGTTCGTTTTGCCATGAACTCCGCACTGCCAAAGTTGGGGAACTTGCTGCTACAGGTAATTGTTTCTCCCACAGCGTTAACAATACTAAATTGGTAAGTCAAATCGGGGCAACGATACACAGAGAGGACGCAATCATTAATCCAAATTAAAGTCTTTATGGTCATAGCCCTGATGATACTAAACGATTAATTTCCTATATGAGCTTGGTAATGATTTCAAGCACCCAAACCTGACGCACTTAGGTCGAACTGTATTTTAGCTCTTGCAGCCACACTACTAGAACAGTTTTCCTAAAATTACTGTCCAAAAGCAATAGAGCAAAAAGAAAAATACGCTTTTTTAGAGCGGTTTGCGGTTTAATTGTAATATTGCAATCTTTCAATAAGCTCTAAAATTCAACAAAGTTAAAGTTCAAGTTGAGAAACATTAAGCAAAAGACAAATTATTATTGGACTTTGTAACAAATTCTCAGACCCGAACATTGCGTCAGATTAGAGAAGCTAAAAATGCTTGAATTTCTGTAAAAAAGAATATCTATAGGCAAATCTACAAGTTCATATTGTAAATAAGATTTGAGCCATTTTCTTTTGTTTTGCAATAAAAATTTTATATTCTTGAAGCACGCAGAAGACAGCTAAAACCTATATTTTTATCAATCAAAGCAGTCCAAGCCTGATATCTTCTGCCATTATTTAATATCTAAAAGCTAAAATGAAATCATTATTGACGTTGTGTTTAAACCTCTTTGTTGCTGGTAGTGTATTTGACATTGAGGCAAACTCCAATATAAACAGGACAATCAATCATAACAATTTTCCAGTTCTCATAGCTCAAATACAGACATCAGTCTCTCCATTAATTCAATCTGGGAAAAACTTTCTTAGTTTAGAACAGTACGAACTAGAGTCAATCATGGAGATAACAGGAGATATTCCTGGTCGGTCGTTTATTTCCGATGCCAAAATTAAAACTATCGTAGAAGCACCAAACAAGTTTAATTCCCAGATCGCCTTTGTTAGTCCCAATGGACTAGAAGGCAAATCTTACAAGATCATTTCTGATGGAGATTTAGTTTGGATCTATGATTTTGCTACAAATCAATATTCCGTCAGCGAACTAAGACAATTTCTGCAGACGAGGGAAGGACTTTTGGCAGGTACTCTATCTTATTTTTATCTCAACACTCGCAATAATATTGGCAGCTCTAAAATAATTGCCAGCTTTTTAGCCAAACTCCCTGAAGATCGACTGCTACGTTACTTTCAAAGATATAACAAATTAAATCTACAAAACTCAGTTATTAAAAACGAAACGATAAACGACAAAACTTATCAAGTTTATGACATTGATGCGCTCGATAGAGGTTTTCAAGTAAAAGCTTTCGTCAATCCGCAAGAAAATAGCATAGAGAGAATCCATTTGTCAGGAACTAAAGATGGTTTGGAACTAGCTAGCCAAGAACGAGTTACTAATTTAACTATCCCTGAGTCGATTTCTCCAGAAACATTTGTCTTTATTCCACCAGACGAAGCAGAACAGGTAGAGCAGCAGATTACGATCGCGCCTTTCTAATTTTTTTTCATAGCTTTGCGAGACAGTTCGTTAAATTATTTTCCCAAAAGTGAATCCAAATTGAGCGTGTTTACGTATTCAGTTATGGAGTTTTACAGCTAGAAAATAATGAATAGAGAACCAACAAGATTTTATCGGCAACATTTTCAAAAATAGATCGTAGGTTGCAAAATTCTTATCCTACCGAGATCGTAATTTTTTAGCTAAAGAGAATGTGAATATAAAATCTGAAAATTCATGGATAGTTAATAGCATCAACCTAGATAAACTCACGGATGAACAGGTTTTTGAAGCATTTACCCAAGGAGATATATCTGCTTTAGGTAAGTTGTACGATCGCTATGGTCTTCTAGTTTATCGTTTGATTTATCGGATGCTGAAGAATGCTCAGGAGGCAGAAGACTTGACCCAAGAGATTTTTCTCAATTTGCAAGTTAAATCAAAGTTCGATCCTCAAAGAGCTTCTTTTTATACTTATCTAATGACTTTGACGCGATCGCAATCCATAGATCGCTTGCGATCAAGACGTTCTAAGGGACGTTTTTGGCAAAATGTCGGTAAGTTAAAAGATGCGATCGCCCTGCAAAAATCCCAAAGTCCTATGGAAGTTGTTTCGACGGAAGAAATATCCAATCAAGTTAGAAATGCTTTGCAGAGCCTGTCTGTCAACCAACGTCAGGTTCTGGAATTATCCTATTACGAAGGATTGAGTCAGTCAGAAATTTCCCAACGCTTGAATATACCTCTCGGTACGGTTAAAACCCACAGTCGTCGAGGATTAATCCAACTGAGAAAGAACTTACATAATTTAGCTATTTAGCAGCGATCAATGACCAAAAATTCTCAATTCTATAATTTAGAAGAAATCTTGGCAGGATATGTTTTGGGTGATCTTGACGAGCAGGAACTCCTTTGGCTCAATAAGCAGCTAGCAGCCAATCCTCAGCTTAAAAAGCAGGTGAGCCAGCTAGAATCAACTTTGAATCTAATACCTTATGGATTGCCAGACAATTTCCCCGACAGCGATCTTCGCAGTCAAATTTTGATTCAGGCACAATCGCAGCAAGCATATCCCAAACATCGCTGGAGTAGGATCTTAAGTGCTGTTGCCACAGCCAGTGCTTTGTTACTAGGTATAAATAATTTTGGCTTGCGCCAAAAAGTTGCTTTGACTGAAGCTCGGCTACAGCAACAACAGGAATTAATTTCCCTATTACGTCAACCCAACAATCGCCTAGTCGCTTTGAAGGCAAATGATGATGCTGTGACAACATCGGGTAGTCTATTTATTTCTCCTGCAAGTAATACCGCAGTTTTAACTTTAAAAAACCTCGATAATTTACCAGAAAAGCAAGTGTACCGTTTGTGGGCTGTGTCTCAAGATCGCAAGATTGGCTGTTCTGATTTTACTCCCAACGCGAAGGGAGAAGTATATCTAAATTTATCTTCAGGCGATGTTCTTTTCCATGCCAGCTCGATCTCGATCACTATCGAGCCTAAACCAGATACAGAGCAACCTTTAGGGCGAGAATTTCTATCGGGTTCTCATAGCGAAATTTAACAGTTATCAAACAAGAAAATCCATGCAAACTAATTCTATTTCTAACCATAAATTTTCAACTTATGCTCTGTGGAGTTTACGCATCCTTTTGGTATTAATCTTTCTCTACCATGGCGTTCCCAAGGCAATATTTTGGTCGGCAGCAAGCAAGAAGTTTGTAGGCTTTGGTTTGCCTGGTTTTTTAGGTCCAATCACGGGAATCGCCGAGGTAATTGCCAGCGTTTTGCTGCTGTTTGGTCGCTTCTGGAAGGCTACTAATTTAGTCTTGATTTTTATTATTGCTGGAGCGATCGCAACCGTCCAACTCCCTAATTTTATCGCCGACTCCTCTAAAGTTGCTGGTTTAGAAAGAGATTTGCTAATCTTATTCGGACATTTAACTTTACTAGCTTTTAATCCCAAAGGGCGATCGACAAGACAAAGAAACGAATCGGCAAAATTGTCGGCAACGATAGAAACTAAGTAGTCTAAATCTATCTCAAAGTGTTTTCCGTAATAAGCAATGCCTGTGAGCGACTCGAACCCTTCTTATTCGGTAATCCTCATAGACCTTAAGACTGTTGGTTGAATTAAAATTTAGATAACTAAGAAATTTTAGAATATAAAATTAGAATTCAATCAAAAACTGATGAGTAACACAAGCAATTTTAGAAAAGCTATGCAGGAGGTACAAGGAAATCAAATCCTTGGTCCTAATGTAATCAGCAACGCTCTTCCTTATTTGGGTGGTGGTCTAATATTAACCGCTTTGGGCACATATGGTGGTTTGGGTGTAATGGCTTCCCGTCCCGATCTATTCATGCCTACTTTTATCGGGGCAATAATTGCCGAGCTAGTTCTATTTTTCGTGGCTCAAGGAGTAGTCAGACAGAAAAATAACACCACCGCATTACCTTTGTTGGCTCTATACAGCCTTTTATCTGGTTATACCCTCAGCGGTATCGTAGCTCTTGCTCTAAATACTTCTGGGGTAGGTATTGGCGGAGTCGGTTTTGCGGCACTTGGATGTGGTGTTACATTCATTTTGGGTCGCAATATAGGCTCAAACCTCAGCAATGAAGATGGAATGGCTTTGGCTCAAACAGTACGTTTGGGTGTAATCGCTTTATTGGTCGTGATGGTAGGACAACTGCTGTTTTCAGTTTTTGGAGTATATACTCCTGGCTGGCTGGAAATTGCTATCTCTGGTGTTGGTGTAGCTCTCTTTGCTGGCGTAGCCGTAGTCGATTTCTACATTATGCCTCGTACCTATGAAGACGATCAGTATTTGCCTGTAGCTCTTTCAATGTATCTCAGCTACATCAATTTATTCATCTTCATTCTTCGTTTCTTGATTGCAATTAATGGTCGCGACTAAGCCGCATTTAGTTTAAAACCAGGAGTTCAAAGATATCTGTTCGAGAAAGTAATGAGTAATAGGTAATAAGTAATAAGTAATGAGTCATTCGATTCTTCTTACACTTTACGTTTAAGGAAAAACTATATTTTCCAATATGGACGAAGTTTAAGTTCACCTATCTTTGCCGAATCAGATCATTGATGTCTTAACAGATCTCCGCTTTCAGTCAATTCTGGAAGCGGATTTTAATTGCTTGGGTTATAGGGGGTCTGGCGTTCTAGACTTGCGATAAAATAACCTAGATCGGATCGGGATTAATTGAAACGACTACAGTTAAAGATTTAAAAATATAGCCCTATCTACATGACCGCATTAACCGACAACACCCCATTATTAAAACAGCCAGAACGTCTGGAAACTCGTCTCAAAGAGATTCCTCCCGAACCTGGGGTCTACTTCATGCGATCGCACAACGGGGATATTTTATATATTGGCAAGTCAAAAAAGCTGCGATCGCGAGTGCGGTCTTATTTTAGAGATTCTCAAAAACTGAGCGATCGCATTGCCATGATGGTACGTCAGGTAACGGAAATCGAATTTATTGTTACCGATACAGAATCGGAGGCTTTGGCTTTAGAGGCGAACTTAATCAAAAAACACCAGCCTTACTACAACGTAATGCTAAAGGATGATAAAAAGTATCCTTATGTATGCATTACCTGGTCGGAAGATTATCCCCGTATCTTTATCACTCGCAAACGCAGGGCGACTAAAAAACGCGATCGCTACTATGGTCCTTATGTAGATACACGTCTGTTACGCTATACGTTGCATATAATCAAGCGTGTTTTTCCTTTGCGCCAGCGTCGCAAACCACTGTTTAAGGATCGCCCTTGTCTTAACTATGACATGGGTAGATGTCCTGGAGTATGTCAGTCGATGATTACCCCTGAAGACTACAAACAAATCGTCAACAAAGTGGCGATGGTATTTCAGGGTAGAAGCGAGGAACTGGTGAATATTCTCCAGTCTCAGATGGAGAAAGCCGTGGAAAGACTAGACTTTGAAAAAGCGGCACAATATCGCGATCGCATTAGAGCTTTGCATAGTCTCAATGCAGATCAAAAAGTTTCTCTACCTGACGATACGGTTTCTCGTGACGCGATCGCCTTGGCTGCGGATGATAAGCACTGCTGTATTCAGCTATTTCAAATTAGGGCGGGTAAGCTGGTTGGACGACTGGGTTTCTTTGCCGATGCTACGTCAGGCACGCCAGGGGCTATTTTACAAAAGGTCTTAGAACAACACTACGCCACGGTGGAACCCGTAGAAATTCCGACCGAAATCTTGGTTCAGCACGAACTACCCGAAGGGGAAATCTTGACGGAATGGTTAACCGCACAAAAATCAAAGAAGGTTACGCTCGTCAATCCTCAAAGGCAAATTAAAGCTGAACTAATCGAAATGGTCGAACGCAATGCTAATTACGAACTGGAAAGAACTCAGCGCGTAAGCGATCGCAATAATACAGCTTTGCAAGATTTAGCTACTATTTTAGATTTGCCTGAAGTTCCCAAACGCATTGAAGGCTATGATATTTCTCACGTTCAGGGTTCAAACGCTGTGGCTTCCCAGGTCGTGTTCGTCGATGGCGTTCCTGCCAAACAACACTATCGCCACTATAAAATTAAAAATCCCGATGTCAAAATAGGTCATTCTGATGATTTTGCCAGCATGGCAGAAGTTCTCGGTCGTCGCTTTCGCAAATATCAAAATCCTACCGACAATTCTTATTTAAAAAATGACGATTTTCCCGACCTCGTCATGATTGATGGTGGCAAAGGACAGCTTTCTTCGGTAGTCAAAGTACTTCAGGATCTGAATCTGCTAGAAATAGTCAAAGTTGTTAGCTTGGCGAAAAAACGCGAAGAAATCTTTTTACCAGGAGAGTCCCAACCATTAGATACCGATCCAGAACAGCCAGGGGTGCAACTGCTGAGAAGAGTACGGGATGAATCTCACCGTTTTGCCGTTAGTTTCCATCGCCAACAAAGACTCAAAAGCAGCAGGCGATCGCGTTTAGAAGAGATTCCAGGCTTGGGTTTTCAGCGTCAAAAAGAATTGTTAGCTCACTTTCATTCTATTGACTACATTCGCGAAGCTGACGTTAAAAAATTAACTGAGGTTTCGGGAATCGGTAAAGCTTTAGCCCAAGAAATATACAACTACTTTCATCCTAGCTAACCATAGCCTAACTTATATAGCCGTATAAAGTTATATTAGGATATCCGAAAAGTCATTAGTTCGTCCCATAGGGATACCGCTTCGCATATAGGTAGCAAGTAGCAATTTCTAAAGTACCCTAACGTTTGTACGTAATGCCATATGTTTTTTTGTGCGATTAAATGCCAGTACAATTTTATGTCTTGAAAGCGAAATATTTTGTTACTTTCGTTTGATAGTCTAGACTGATTCAGTAGTAATATCATTTGCAGCCACAAAAATAGATGATATAACTGATACATTCCGCAGGAATAAGTAACAAATGAGCTTCGACCTATAACTATTTAAGGTTTTAGATTAGTAAAGCTTTTTATGGCTAGAAGGAGTAAGATGAATTGCCAAAATGCTATGGAACGTATGAAAGAAATACTATTTTAAATTCAAAGTCGGAGTTGAAACGGTTTTATCGAGCGGCTTTTGGTCTTTAGATTTCTTTATTTAATTCTAAGTTGTTTCATGGCATAACCGAAAAATTAGATCGGCATAAGCCTGCCCGATGCCAAAAGGTAAAAGTATAGGCAAAATGAAAAATCGACTGGCTAAGTCAATCTTTAGCTTGATCGATAGTCATTATTCAGTAGCAGTAGATGAATATAGAGTACCAGAACAATCTACAAGAAAATATACTGATAGTTGATGACTCACCAGAAAATGTTCGACTTTTGTCATCTTTGCTAGAACGCAGAGGATATAAAATTAGTTCTGCAACTGATGGAAAAATGGCGTTGAATGCCATTCAATCAAATCGTCCCGACTTAATTTTGCTGGATATTATGCTACCTGGTTTAGATGGTTATCAGGTTTGTCGAATTTTAAAATCTCAGTCGGAGACTCGCAATATACCAGTGATCTTTCTCAGCGGTTTGGACTCGGAGTTAGATAAAGTAGAAGCCTTTAAAGTTGGAGGAGTCGACTACATAACCAAGCCTTTCTTTTTAGAAGAGGTTGTCTTTAGAGTTGAAAATCAATTGGCGATCGCCAATCAACAATATAAATTTCATCAGATTCTCAATCGAGAAATCGCCGAACGTGAGATTGCCGAACGAGAATTAAACAAATCCAGGGCATTGTTAACAGGAGTCCTAGATAGTTCCCTTGACGGCGTTGCTGCATTTGAAGCCGTTCGCGATCGCGATCATAAAATTGTTGATTTTAGGTGGCTGATAGCTAATCCCGTCGCGGCGATGACCGTAGGCAAAACAACTCAAACCCTTAAGGGCAAAAGACTATTTAATGAAAGTTCTTCTGGTCATTTATTTGATGGACTACTGGGGGCGTTTGTCCAGGTTGTTGAAACCTGCACGGTTCTAGAAAAAGAATATTACTATAATTCTGATTCTCTAAAAATTTGGTTTCATATTGTAGCTGTTAAGCTGGGTGATGGTTTGGCAATGACTTTTCGTGACATCAGCGATCGCAAACAGATTGAAGATACTCTCAGAAAAACCAATCTCAAACTAACCTATCAAGCAAATATCGATAGCCTGACTCAGATAGCTAACCGACGTCGTTTTGACGAATACATTACTCAAGAATGGTCTCGCTGTGCCAGAGAGAGAGAATATTTATCGCTAATTCTGTGCGATGTAGATTACTTCAAGGCATATAACGACACGTACGGACATCAGGCGGGAGATAACTGCTTGTACGAAGTCGCTCAAGGGATAGAGCGAGCCGTAAAACGTCCTGCTGACGTTGCATTTCGTTATGGTGGAGAAGAATTTGCCATAATTCTGCCCTACACCGAAGGGCAAGGAGCAATTAGAGTAGCAGAAGACATTCATAGCCACATCAAAGACTTACAGATACCCCATATAAAATCAGAAATAAGCAAAACAATTACTATTAGCCTGGGAGTTTCCAGCATTATTCCCGATACTCGTTCTTCTCCTCACACATTAATTGCGGCAGCTGATGCAGCTTTATATAACTCTAAATTAAAAGGTCGCAATCGTGTTATCTATAAATCAGCAGAACTTCATTAATGTAGCAGCATTCTACAAATTCGTAAGCTAAACTACGATCGGTAAAATTAAGTAGTAGACTGCATCTTATGCAAGCAAAAAGCTGCTTTGTTTTTTCGCTAATTACTTTGACAGCTCAATTTAAACTTTTATATTGTTTGATATTAATCAATATTTCAAATAGCCATTGATTGATTTGTGACCGCAAAAGATATCGCGATCAAACATCAAACCTAATGAATTCCTATAAGATATTTGTTGTTCTGCAAACATTACAATACTATGTATTAGTATTGGTTTGGCACTGGTTTTAAATTATTTTAGATGCAGTTGGTGTATTAGCCGATCGCCTTTAGACCTTATGACAATTGATGTAGATGACTGTCAACAAACATATCTAGATCCAGTTCTAGTTTGAGCTAAACAGCATTTTAAGTACACAATAATACAAAATGTTGCGACTGACCGCGATCGGTCTACCCACAATGTGCTATTAAAAATTACTATTTTATTGTTCCAGAAGATATTCAAAGTAAGCTTAAAAATATTCTAAACCTTATCCGCAACTAGCATTCAAATGACAATAAAAGCTAACTCTATATTGTCATCTTTATCATTAATAAAACTTCATGATTAAAATATTGATAGTAGACGATCAAAACTTTACTCGGCAAGCGTTACAGGCAATCTTAGAAGCAGAGCCAGACTTTGAGGTAATCGGACAGGCTACCAGTGGTTCTGATGCGATAGAGCAAATGGAAACACAGGAGACTGACATCACTATTGTCGATCTCGAAATGCCAGAAATGAATGGTCTAACTACTACCAAAATCATTAATCAACGCTTTTCCAACACCAAAGTAATCATTCTCAGCAGTCACGATGACGAAGCTAGCATTAATGCTGCGGTTGAGGCAGGAGTTAGAGGCTATTTGCTCAAAAATACTTCAACACAGGAAATTGCCGATACCATTCGCGCCGTTCAAAGAGGTTACTTTCAGCTAGGTCCTGGGCTATTTGAAAAATTGCTTTCTCATTTAATTCATGAGAAAGAAGATGCTGCTCGTAGCTTATCTGAACTAGAACAGAAGTACGCCCAATCAATGGTAAATTTGGAAAAGAAGATTTTCGCAACCAACGAATCTCAAAGACAGGAATTGTATACAGAAATCGAACAGCAGATTAACAGCTTGAAGCAAGATTTTCGCGATGGGTTAGAAAACTTTCAGTATCAGGTCAGCAATCAGTTACAAAGTGGATTGGAAGCCGCAAATACTAAATTCAGCCGTTCGATTCCCAATCTTCAGGAAATAGAAATTCAAATAGACAATCGCAATTTAGAGCAGCAAAGATATATCAACACCCTCTTTGCAGGCAGCAAACAAGCGATCCAGAAGCTGGAGTCTCAGCTCAACCAGATGCGCTATTTTGTAGGAATAGCCGTAATTGTTTTTGTGGCGATAACAATGCTGCTGACTTACTAAAATTTCTGAAGCCAAAAATTTCATTTTCTTTTATTTCGGTTATCACTACAAGACGAAATAATTCAAAAATTTACATAATGAACTTTAGCACTCGCTACCGAAGAGTGCTAAATTTGCAAATGGAATGTGTAGCGGAACTAAAAAGTAAAATCCTATGGCGAAAATCGTTTCGTTTAACGAAGAGTCTAGACGGGCATTGGAAAAAGGCGTAAATTCCCTAGCTGATGCGGTCAAGATTACTCTGGGACCTAAAGGTCGTAATGTATTGTTAGAAAAGCAGTTTGGTGCGCCTCAAATTGTTAACGATGGTATCACCGTCGCTAAAGAAATTGACTTAGAAGATCCTCTCGAAAACACTGGTGCAAGACTGATTCAAGAAGTTGCATCCAAAACTAAAGATAATGCTGGAGATGGGACAACTACTGCTACAGTAATTGCTCAGGCATTAATCAAAGAAGGTTTAAAAAATGTGGCAGCAGGAGCTAATCCTGTGGCTCTGAAAAAAGGCATGGACAAAGCTACCACTTTCTTAGTCCAAGAAATAGCAACTGTCGCTCAACCAGTCGCAGGAGAGGCGATCGCTCAAGTAGCAACAGTCTCTTCTGGTAATGACGAAGAAGTCGGTAGTATGATCGCTGAAGCGATGAACCGAGTAACCAAAGATGGCGTAATTACGGTTGAAGAATCGAAGTCTTTAGCAACAGAATTAGATGTTGTTGAAGGGATGCAAATCGATCGCGGTTATGTTTCTCCTTACTTTGTCACCGATCAAGAAAAGCAAATTGTCGAATTTGACGGTGCGTTAATTTTGATTACCGATAAAAAAATTAGCGCGATCGCTGATCTAGTTCCCGTCCTAGAAAAAGTCGCTCGCGAAAGTAAGCCCCTGCTAATTATTGCTGAAGATCTAGAAGGTGAAGCTTTAGCTACTTTAGTAGTTAACAAGGCTCGTGGCGTGCTTAACGTAGCTGCAATCAAGGCTCCTGGATTTGGCGATCGCCGCAAGCAGATGCTGCAAGATATTGCCGTTCTTACTGGCGGTCAGGTTATTTCTGAAGAGGTAGGTCTGAGTCTCGATAGCATTGATATGGATATGCTAGGAACGGCAGACAAAATTACTATCGATAAGGAAAATACCACCATGGTTTCTGGTTCGGGCAATAGTAACGATATTGCCAAACGAGTAGAGCAGCTTCGCAAGCAGCTAGCAGAAACCGATTCTGAATACGACAAAGAGAAATTGCAGGAACGCATTGCCAAGCTTGCTGGTGGTGTAGCCGTAATCAAGGTTGGAGCGGCGACTGAAACCGAACTAAAAGACCGCAAGCTCAGAATTGAAGATGCTCTAAATGCTACTAAAGCAGCAGTTGACGAAGGTATCGTTCCTGGCGGTGGAACTACCTTGATTCACCTGTCGAAAAAGCTAGCTGAATTTAAAAGCCAGTTAGGCGACAATGAAGAACAAGTTGCAGCAGACATTTTCGCCAAAGCTTTAGAAGCACCTTTATGCCAGTTAGCAAATAACGCTGGTGTAGAAGGTTCGGTGATTGTCGAAAAAGTTAAAGATAGCGATTTTAAAATTGGTTATAATGCCCTGACTGGCGAATTCGGTGACATGATTGCAGGTGGTATTATTGACCCTGCAAAAGTAGTACGTTCTGCGGTACAAAATGCTGTTTCAATCGCAGGTATGGTATTGACAACCGAAGCCTTAGTAGTTGAGAAACCCGAACCCGAACCCGCAATGCCCGTAGGTGGCGGAATGCCTGGCGGTATGGGTGGAATGGGCGGCATGGGTGGCATGCCTGGAATGGGTGGCATGGGTATGATGTAATATTTTGCTACGATTCATAGCTATTAGATACTTTGAATTTTCCAGCAAAAACTCATTTACATTTATCAAACATCCAAGTCGGCAATCAGTCGAATAAACAAGCGATCGCTTTTTATCAAGTAAAGCGATCGCTTTTCTATTCTCTCAGTAAAAATAGATCGAACTAACTATAGCTATAAAATTATGGATCGGGTTCGATGTAGAACGCAATACCATCACCGCCAAGTGCTGTTTTGAGGCTTAAAGCTTTTCTTATTAATGAAAAAGGATGATTTTTAGACAATCGCTTAATTTAATTTGATTAATAAATAACAGTCTTTAATGCCAAAAAGATTAGATAAAAAAACTTTGATGTGGCGTTAAGAATTTGATTAACTTTGTTAATTGTTGATTTCTCAAGAGGGTTTGTCAAACAAAAGCCTGAAAATAAAAAGAATTAGATCGCGTAAGTTTGTCAGCTTATATTGTTCTATTTTACGGTTGTTTTCATAACTGCCAAATTCAAAAGAGTCAGATCCATGAGGAGTAAGAATCTTGATCATCTCAACAGTAGGAATATTTTGGGCAATGAAAGAATCTCTTTGATATTGATAGCCGCGAACAGCATAAAACGATCGCGCGGTTAAAGATGCAGTAACCGACAGCCGCAAAATTTGCTTTTGCACAGCATATTTTTCTAGCGTATCGAGTAAAAGTGTCGCAATACCTTGCCTAGTGAAATCTGGATGAATAAAAAGATCGCCTATTCTACATTCTTCTGGCATTAGGGAGATAAAACCAACAATATCCTCAGCCTCAGCGATAAAAATATCTAGCTCTTCTGTCTCTATTGCCTCTCGATAAGATTGCGCGTCAAATAAGCTGGCAATGATGTCAATTTGTGCTGGTAGGTATTCTTGAGTACAAAGGCTTCTAACGGAAACCTGAAAAATATTGGCTATTTTGCTAGCATCGTCTATCGTTGCAGGGCGAATGGAAATGTTCATCGGTCGAACCTGTCAGTCTTCAGTCTTAAAATCCACCCAAAAATCGGATTTGCCAGGGATATTTTGTTGATCGCTTATCAAACATAAATTCAATTACTGTCGTACTTGTCTGAGATGGCATTGTCCAAAGCTATGGGACGACCTAAATGAAAACCTTGAGCGTAGTCCACGTCTAGGGTGCGAACTTTATCGAGAATGTCTTCGTTTTCCACAAATTCGGCGATGATTTTTAAGCCGATACCCTTAGCAATATGGTTGATTGCCTCGACAATCACCTCGGACAATGGGTCGATATTTAATTCTTTGATAAAAGAGCCGTCGATCTTGAGGTAATCGACGGGCAAACTTTTTAAATAGGTCAAAGAAGACAGTCCTTTACCAAAGTCATCGAGGGCAAAACTACAGCCAATCTCTTTAAGAGAGTTAATAAACTCGACTACTCGGTCTAGATTGGATATTGCCACAGATTCGGTAATCTCGAAGCAAAATATTTTGGGAGGAAGAGAACATTCAACGAGTCGCCGCTTGAGAAATTGCAAAAAAGATTCGTTGTTGAGGGATAGCCCCGATAAATTGACCGAAAAGCGGCAATTCTCAAGGGAACTGCGATCGCATTTTTCTAAGGCTGCTAAAAGATTGTTAATTACCCAGATATCAATATCTGTCATCAGATAATTATGCTCGGCAATGTCGAGAAAAACGCCTGGCAGAATAACCCGATTAGCTTCATCGGTCAGACGTAGCAAAACTTCAAAACGCTGATAAAGACTGCTATCTTTTAAGGGAGTAATTGACTGGGCATAGAGACTAAATAGATCTTGTTCTAGAGCCTGACGCAAACGTCTGACCCAGCGTATTTTTAATTCTTCTCTATTTTTGGCATGGGCAATAGATTCTGGATATACCGATACGCGATCGCGACCTAGACCCTTGGCTTGATATAGTGCTAGGTCAGCCGCTGCCAATAACAGCTCTGGATCGTCAGCCGCATTGGGAATGGTTGTAGCCACTCCCATACTGAGAGTCAATATAGAATCCACTAAGGAATTTTGGTGGGTAATCTTGAGATTCTTGACCGATTGTCTGATGTTTTCTCCTACCTTAATTGCTCCAGCTTGAGAAGTTTGGGGCAGAATAATAGCAAACTCTTCTCCGCCATAGCGAGCTAAAACATCCCCTGGTCGCTTGAGTGCGGCGGCAATAGCTCGGGCAACTTCCTGCAAGCATTTATCTCCCTGTTGATTACCGTAAGTGTCATTGTAGATTTTAAAATAGTCGATGTCGCACATTATGAGAGATAGAGGAGCGGGAATACGCTTGAGCTTTCTCCACTCTCGCTCTAGCTGGCGGTCAAAAGAGCGACGATTGTAAGCATGGGTCAAAGAATCTAGTAAAGCAAGCTCGGATAATTTTTCGTGGAGTAAACCTTGCTGGATTCCCATACTTAAATGAGTCGATAGCTCTTGGAGCAAGTCTATTTCGTCTTTACGCCAAGAGTTTGGCTGGCTGCGATCTACAATCAGCCAACCATAGAGAATATTCTCTCTCACTACCCGATCTTGACATGAGGAGTAGGTTTCTTGGGTATGTTGTTTACTGTTCCTGATTGTGAGCGGAACGATCGCGCGCAAACTAGCATCGGGTAATGGAGTAACTAGTGGCGAGTTCTCGATTAAAAAAGGTTCTCGGTCGATGTAAGAATTATAAATAGCTTGACTGGGACAGATATATTCGTAGGGAATCTGTGCGTTAGGCTCTATTTCTATTTCATCACTAGAAGTGTAGCTATTTAACTTTATTTGTTGTTGTTCGAGGGTAGCAATACCGACAAAATCGCAGTGGAATAGCTTGGCGATTTCGACAATAGCGGTATTGAAGATAATTTCTAGCTTCAAGGAGCGGCGAATGCGATCGCTAACTTCTAACATCAGCTTGCGCTGTTGAGCGTCTTTGAGAGATGCCTTATAGAGATGACTCAGGGAAAGATGGATGTTGATGCGTGTTAGTAACTCCTCTTCGGCAAAAGGCTTGGTGATATAGTCTGCAGCACCAAACTTCAAGCCTTTAATCTTATCTTGAGTTTCTGTTAGGGCGGTCATAAAGATAATGGGAATATCTTTGGTTAAAGGTTCGTTTTTTAAATGTCGGCAGACATCAAAACCATCCATGTCGGGCATCATAACATCCAACAGGATTAAATCTGGCTGTACCTTTCTAGCTATGGAGATCGCCTTTCTGCCGTTAATAGCGAGCGAGATCTCGTAATTGGCATTATCTAAATATTCAGCTAGAAGCTGCAGGTTATTTGGCGTGTCATCAACTACCAATATGGTTTTTGGAGATGCGGCTTCTGATAGTACGACCATTTATAAAGAAATCTATAGGTAAGTAAATAAAAACTTTAACAAATATAAAGATTGAATACAAATAAAGCATACACATATTTGTTCTAATCTTGCCGATAGAATTTGAGAATCAGTTAAATAGCTTGAGAAAAATGCATGATCGCCTTAAAAAGCCGAATGAAGTGTATTGTATTTTACAATAATCGAAAATAATTCTATTTACATTATTATCCCAAATGTTAATATCGAGACTAAGAATCGATTTTATATTGAATTTTTTAACAAGCCTTCGATCAATTTTTCTAACTTATCAAGTTCGTAATTACTGCTAAGAAAACGGATTTGTCGCGTAAAGGAAATGTAGTTAGAATTTTCTACTTCTAAGGAATTAATTTGATGCAAAAGTCTCTTTAATTTGCCACAGTTAACCAACTCCAACAACTCTAATAATTTCTCTTTAGGAGGTGCGCTCATTTCTGTTTTTTGGGTGACAATATCTGTTTCGCTGTCCTTCGGTAAAGCCTGCCAATCTAGCTCTAGATGTTGTTTCAATAGACTTAAAAGTCTTTCTAAATCTACAGGTTTGGCGATAAAGGCATTGCATTTGATATCAGATGAATCGGCGATCGAATGAATATTGGCAGAGATCATAAACACAAGCGTATTTTGTAGTCGATCGCTTTGTCGCATGGTTGCAATCATCTCTTTCCCATTCATCACAGGCATCTTTAAATCGACCAAGATAGCTTCTGGCTCAAACTCAAGAGCGATCGCAATTCCCTCTTCACCGTTCGCGGCTTCTTCAACAGTAAAGCCCAACGCTTGAAGATATTCTACTAGTAATTTTCTATTTTCTGCATTATCGTCAACCACCAGAATTTTGCGGGGGCTAGACAAGATAAATTTTGTTTCCCTGTCATTGGCTAGTTGTGTTGATGATAGATCCTGGTTTGACAGTTCTTCGAAATTGAGATCGAACCAAAAACGGCTCCCTCGACCGACTTGACTGTCTAAATTGAGCTTGCTACCCATGAGATTTAGTATTTTCTGACAGATGGGCAATCCCAATCCAGTTCCTTCGATATCTTGGCTGTTTTGGTCTAGCTGCTCGAAGGGAGCAAAGATAGTGTTGTGTTGATTATCTGGAATGCCCTCGCCCGTATCTTCAACTTCAAAACGGACTGTTTTAATTGTAGAATCGGAGTCGACTGTTACCGCATGACAGCTAGCGGAGAGGGTAATCGCGCCAGTCGAAGTAAATTTGACCGCATTGCTCAACAGATTGAATAATACCTGTCTTAGTTTGGTTTCATCTGTATTGATGACAGTGGGAATGTCATTTGAAATGCGAGTTATAAAAGTCAAGCCTTTTTCTTGAGTGGAGATCTCAAAAATAGTGGCAATATTATTGAGCAAATAAATTAAATTTAAATCGCAATACTTTACCTCTAATTTATTGGCGTTTAGCTTTGATAAATCTAAAACATCATTAATCAAAGTCAGCAGATGTTGTCCCGACTGATTGACAATATTGACGGATTTGAGCTGATTGGGAGTTAGGCTGGTATCTTTTTTGAGTATGTGACTAAAGCCAATAATACTGTTGAGAGGAGTACGCAGCTCGTGACTCATGTGGGCAATAAAGTTATCTTTTGCCTGATTAGCCTGCTCTAATTTATTGGTTTGTTCGAGTTTGATGCGGCTTTGTCGCAGATCGAGTTCGATCTCTTTGCGCTCGCTGATATCTTCAACAACAGAGATAAAATAGTCTGGCTGTCCCGAATCATCTCTTACCAGCGAAACCGTAAGATTTGTCCATACTACAGAGCCATCTTGCTTAATGTAGCGTTTTTCTAAGGAATAGTTATTAATTTCTCCAGCTATCATTCGCTCGACATACTCTAGATCGGCATCTAAGTCTTGGTGATGAGTAATTTCTTGAAATGTTGTATTGATCAAAGCATCATTTTCGTAGCCTAAAATATCGCACAAACGCTGATTGACCAAAATAAATTCACCTTGGAGGGATACATGGGCGACTCCAACTGCTGCTTGCTCAAAAGTACTGCGAAAACGCAATTCGCTTTTTTTCAAGGCTTCTTTTGAGCGAATTGAAGTAATAGAATTGCCAATATCTCTCGCCATTAATTCTATAATTTTGATTTCTTCGGGGGAAAAGCCCGAACTTTTGGGAGCGGTGTCGGAAAAATTTAAAGTGCCAAAAAGATTGCCATCGACGAATATGGGCGTTCCGATAAAAGACTCTAATTTTAAGTTTAGATAGACGGGATGATTTTGCATCGATTTAATGCTTTTCACCTCGGCAAACGTAACCGTAGCTTTAGTTTCTAAGACTTCGGCGCAGTAAGTATCCTTGCAGGGAGTTTCATAACCTAATGCTAAATTTAAAGGCGACTCGATCGCCACAATTTTATAAATACCCTCATTTACTTCACTGACAATACCCGTAGCCAGCTTGAGTATTTGACATCCCGCCTTGATATAGTCGGCAAAAAGATCTTCGATCTGCTGATGTTCTGCTATTGCCAGACGGTGTAATACCTGAAGGCGATCGCTAAACTGAGTTAGAGATTGAGTTCTCTCTTCTACTCGCTGCTCTAAGATTAAATTATTCTGATGCAGTTCTTCCCTTGCTTGTTTTAATTCGCTAATATCCCTACCTTCGAGAATTATTTGCGCGACTTTCCCTGCCTCATCCAGAATTGGCTTGAGAGAAAAGTCGATCGTCACAACTTTGTCTTTCTCTCTCAAAACGTCCACTTCGTAACGGATAAATTCACCCCGTGCCGCACGAGCGATCGCTTTTTTTAATTGCTTTTGCCTGGTTTTAGATATCGTCCACCATTTAGCTTCCCAAAAAGGGCGATCGAGAATGTCTTCATAATTTAATCCGCCAAAAGATAGAGCAGTTTGATTGGCTTCGAGCAAGACACCTTTTGGATCTAGGACTCCGATAAACTGGAATGTAGAATTGAATATTGCCTGAAAGCTTTGTTCTTTAGCTTTCAAAGCCTGTTCTACCCGTATTTTCTCGGTCAAATCGCAGATGGCAAAATCCTGTCGCACTGGTACGCCATGTTCGTCGCCAATAATCCTGCGGCAATCTCTCACCCAGCGAATCGAACCGTCGGGATGCAAAATACGATATTCTAGTTCGACCTTTTCTTGAGAACGCTTTTGATGCGCATTTTCTACCATTTTCTGATCGTCGGGATGAATCACATCAAACCAAAGATTGGAATTGGCAAGAAATTCTGCTTTAGTTCTGCCATAAATGGTCTCAAACGAGTTATTGACATAGACAAGCTTCTTATCTGGCAGGTCAAACGACCAGATGGCATCTTCTAGGGAGCTAAAAATATTTTCGACTCGTTCTTGAGTAATAATTAACTGTTCTTGATTTATTTGTAGCTGTGCTTCAGAACGCTTGCGAGCCTCAACTTCTCGCTCCAATTTTAATTGAGCCTGCTTGATTTCATCAATCTGGATAAAGGTGAGAACCAGTCCTTCACAATCGCCATTTTCAGTCTGATAGAGATTAATCTGCATCAGCAAATAGTTTGGTGACCGTTTTAATTTGACTTCCAACTCCTTTGGCTGTTGGGTACGCAGTACCTCCTGAAGCAGATCGAATAAATTAGGACAGTCAAACTTACAATACATGTCTGCCAAAGGGCGGTCTAAATCGGACTTGCGCAAAGAGATCGCCGTGGTGACAGCAGGGGTAAACTTGCGTATTCTCAAATCTTCATCTAAAAAAACTACGCCAATTTCGGTACTTTTTAGTAAATTATCAACATCATCATTGAGCTGAGTTAGCTCGCCAATTTTTGCCTGATATTCGATATTGACGGTGTGTAGTTCTTCATTAACCGAGTGCAGCTCTTCGTTGGTGCTTTGAAGTTCTTCATTGGAGGCGGTTAACTCTTCATTGGAAGCCTGCTGTTCTTCGTTAGTGGTTTCCAACTCTTCCACTAGTGCTTGAAGATTCTCTCGGGTATGCTGGAGTTCGCTTTCTAGTTCCATAATCCGCCGAGAGGCTTCGTTGTCCAGCTCAAAATTCTCTACTTGGGGATTTGTAACCCCTTCCGTGGCTGCCTGTTGTTCGATTTGAACCAGCAAAAAATTACCGTGACGACGATTTTTTTGAGAGGGAATAACTTCTAAACTAATATCGAGCGACTCTCCTTGGCTGGTTATGTTGATTCCTTGATAAACAACCGACTTTTCTTGGTTTTTGACTCGATGTAAAGCCGTACTTAAGGGTAGCTGTAGAGGAGGAACTACCATCTTAGTAACCTCGGTAGTTATTTTGCCTCCTGGGGGTTGAAAAATTTTACTCGAATCTCCACTGACATGAAGTAGGTGATTTTCTCGATCGATCATCAAGACGATCGAATTCGATTTGTCGGATAACCTTTCCAGACATTGTTCTAGAATTGACTCGAATTTGATTTTTTGGGGAGTTGGGGTAAAGCGTAGAGAATTAGTATTGCCGATTTGGGGAGTAGACTTTAGAGGTAGGGTAAGCCTACTGTCTCGGTACTTTTGGTAAAATTTCCATTTTTTATCTAAAGGTTCGAACTCCGATTCAAACTCGCCTAATGTTTCTGCTTCTCCTAAAAAAAGAATCCCCCGAGACACCAAAGAAAAGTGCAGATTGCGCAATATCTTGTACTGCAAATCGGGTTTCATATAGATTAAGACGTTGCGGCAGGTAATTAAATCTATACGAGTAAAGCCAGCATCTTTAGTCAGATCGTGGGGAGAAAAAATCAGCATTTCCCTGATCTTGCGCATTATCTGATACGAATTGTCTTTGGCGATAAAGTATCTCTGTAGACGCTCTTGACCGATATCTCTGGCGATTGAGGCAGGATATATCCCCTGAGATGCTTTTTCCAATGCCGTGCGATCGATGTCGGTGGCAAAAATTTTGACTCGCATATCCTTGCCCGAATCTTGCAAAGCTTCGTGGACTAAAATAGCCAGTGAATAAGCTTCCTCGCCAGTAGAACAAGCCGTGATCCAAAATCTTAGCTCTTTGTCGGGATCGTTTTGTTCGATCAGTCTGGGCAAAATATTGTTTTCTAGATTTTGCCAGGCAGGATAGTCGCGAAAGAAATGAGTAACGTTAATCAATAAATCCGAGCAGAGAATTTTTCTTTCTTTACTCGAACTCTGGAGCAGTTGAATATAGCTATTAATACTTTCGGTATTGTGGATCAAACAGCGACGATGAATCCTACGAGAAATAGTACTAGATTTGTACTGAGAAAAGTCTAGTCCCTCGTCTTTAATCAAAAGCTGGGCAATTGAGTTTAAATCGTCAGAGCTAATGGAATGATTTTTGTTGGATTTGCCGTCGGTAAACTGGATGGGGTTAACTATACATCGATAGATCGAATTAGCTAGTTCTCTGGGGGGCAAGATCTGATTGATCGTTCCTGTTGAGATCGCGCTTAGAGGCATACCGTCAAATTCTGCGGTTTCTGGATCCTGAACCAAAACTATCCCGCCCTTTTCCTCGATCGCTTTTAAGCCACGAGTCCCATCGCTGCCAGAGCCAGATAAAATAACCCCAACAGATTGTTCCCCATAGTTTTGGGCTAGAGATGTAAAGAATAAATCGATGGGGAAATTTAATTCGAGCTTGCTGTTTTTTTTTCTTTTACGATCTTCCAAACGCAAAAGATTTTTATCTAAAGCCAAATTTTGTCCTGGAGGAATGAGGTAGACGGAATTGGGTTCTAGCTTCATGCCTTCGGTGACGCGGTGGACGGGCATGGTAGTGCGACGCTCCAAAAGCTCTTTCATTAAGCTTTTGAAATCTGGCGACAGGTGTTGAATCACTACAAATGCAGCTCCAGTGTTAGTAGAGAGGTTGCTAAACAACTCTTCTAGTGCGCTCAACCCCCCAGCTGATGCCCCAATGCCAACTACATACAGATCGTCATCGTCATTTGCTGCTGTGGAACGTTCTAAATTATCTGACATAGTTGGGGCACGTTTATTTTGAGCAAGACACCTATCAAAGCTTATTATAAATCGTTATTTTAATCGATATTTCGGTGCAAACACTGAAATATATGCTGTGTATTACAAACAACAATTTTGCTCGCTATATTAGTGCTGGTAGGCTTTTGACGTTAAATTCAGATCTTACTTTTAATTTGAGTTTGCTGTTTTTAGCAAATTTTTAATCAAGGCTTCTAGCTTCTCTTGTTGGCAATCATCAGCAAGCTGACGAATATTTTCAGCAAAAGAAACATATTGAAGATCGGCTTTTTCTAGTAAGTCTATTTGCTCTAGAAGATCGTCCATATTACCAAAATTGACTAGTTCGAGGAGGTCGAGCAGTTTTTCTTGGGAAGGGGTAATTAAATTATCGGGTGCGGTGTCAGACTCGGGTTGAGAGTGAGACAGAGAAATTTGCCAATCGAGCTTTAAATTTTCCGCCAGCATTTCCAGTAGTCTGGATAAATCTACAGGCTTGACTAAAAAACCATTGCAGGCAATATCTGAAGCTGCATGAATCGTCTGAATATTAGCCGAAATCATCAGCATGACCGTATGTTGCAGTTGAGAATGTTGTCTGATGCGATCGCTCATTTCCTTGCCGTCCATCACTGGCATCAATAGATCTACGAGAATAGCATCTGGCTGAAACTCCTCGGCGATCGCAATTCCTTCTCTACCGTTGCTAGCTTCTTTAAGGCTAAATCCCAAAGGTTGAAGATACTCAGCTAAAAGCAAACGATTGTCTTTATTGTCATCGACGATTAAGATTTTGCAGGGCGTGGCTAAACGGCGAGTGACAGGGAGATCTGGCTGTAAATTTTCAGGAGGCAAGGAAGTCGCCGAAACTTCTTCTAGGTTTAGATCGAACCAAAAACGGCTGCCCTCTCCCGCGGTACTATCGAGATGCAGCTCGCTATTCATCAAGCTAAGAATATTCTGGCAGATGGGCAGTCCCAAACCCGTTCCTTCTGTGTCGCTGCTGTTTTGATTTACTTGACCAAAAGGAGCAAACACGGTTTCATACTTGTCTTTAGGAATGCCTCGTCCCGTATCTTCTACCTGAAAGCGAATTGTTCTCAATTTAGAAGCTGAATCTGGCTCGTAACAGTCAGCGGACATAGTAACCCTTCCCGTCGAGGTAAACTTAATGCTGTTGCTCAATAGATTGATCAATACCTGTCTCAATCTAGTGCGATCGGTATTTACCGCTTTAGGAAGATCCGCCGATATTTTAATAACAAAGTCCAAACCTTTTTCTCGGGCGCGAAGCTGAAAAATAGTTGCCGTATTTTGCAGAAAATCGACCAGATTAAAGTTGCAATACTTTAGCTCTAATTTTCCTGCGGTCAATTTTGATAAGTCGAGGACATCATTAATTAAAGTCAGTAGATGTTGCCCCGATTGATTGATAATATCTACGGTTTTAAGCTGTTTGGAACTGAGGCTAGAGTCCTGCTTTAATATTTTGCTAAATCCCAAAACGCTATTAAGAGGGGTACGCAGTTCGTGACTCATGTGAGCGATAAAATTGTCTTTAGCGCGATTTGTTTCCTCCAGTCTTTCTTTCTGCTGTTGCTCGGTAATGTCTACCACAACTGCCAGAGAGCGCACAATTTTGCCTTCCTCTATGTCGCTAATGGCAGACAATAAACCATCAATGACACTGCCATCTTTACGCACCCATTGATAAAAAACATTATGACAGCTACCAGTACGGAAAAATTTGGGTAGTACGGATCGAGCGTATTTTTGCGACTTTGGGGTTAAAAAGTCAGTAGATTTTTTGCCAATTACTTCCTTACTGGAATAGCCCATCTTCTTCAACCAGTACTTACTGACGCTGATGATTCTGTCCTCACTATCGATTGAATGAAGCATTATCGGCGTATTTTCATAGAGATAGCGATATTTTTTCTCACTCTCGATTAGGGAGCGTTCCATCTTCAAACGTTCGGTGATGTCTTGGCAAACGCAAATCAAGTCCCCTGTCGAGGCAAAACTCAGGGTTAACTCTTCGTCAAACAGATGCCCCTTACGGTGTCTGCTTTTGACTATGCCCTGCCACATCCCCTTATCTTGCAAGACAGGAAAGATTTCTCTCTCGAACTGAGCTAGACGCTTGGAATCATAAAGCGATCGCCAGGATTGACCCAGTAGTTCTTCTGGCTTGTCATAGCCAAAGATATCTAAATGAGCCTGATTGAGATAGATAAATTTATCTTCGTTGAGAATAGCAATACCATTGGTAGCAGTTTCAATAGCTGCTAGCTGACGATTTTGCAGTTCTTGAGCCAGTTTTTCTGCCGTAAAGTCGCGAGCCGTAGCATAGATTATATCTTCATGAGATATTTTCATCCATCTCAGCCATCGATAAGAACCATTTTGGCAGCGGTAGCGGTTTTCTAAGCCAGTAATTTCTTTGCCTTGCGACAGATCCTTCAATGCTTGGCGCGTAATTTCCACATCATCAGGATGAACCAAGCTGAGAAATGGCTTATCTATTAATTCTGCAGTTTTATAGCCCAAAATTCTGCCTAAGCTGGGGTTTATTTGTTTGAAACAACCATCTAAACTGGCAACACATATTATTTCGAGAGATAGCTCAAAAAAGTTGGCGATTTCCGCTTCTCTGCTTTTCAGTTCGGTAAGGGTTTTTTCTAACTCTAGCTGAACCTTCTTAGCCTCATTGATACTTACAAAGGTGACAACCAAGCCTTCGTTGTTACCGTCTTCAGCCTGATAGGGATTGATTTGCATCAAAAAGAAACTATCTTTATCCCTGAGCTTGACTTCGACTTCGAGCGAACGCTTTTGAGTCAATCCTTCTTGGAGTAGCTCCCAAAGTTGGGGGCAATCTACTTTTAGCGTCAAATCTGTGAGGGGGCGATCTATATCTGTTGGGCGTAATGATATTACTTGAGTAGCAGCAGGGGTAAACTTACGGATTTTTAATTCTAGGTCGAGAAAGATAACGCCAATTTCCGAACTCTTAAGCAAATTGTCGATGTCGTTATTTAGTTGAGTCAGCTCTTGAATTTTGGACTGATATTCAACGTTGACGGTGTGTAACTCTTCATTTACCGAATGAAGTTCTTCGTTGGTACTCTGTAATTCTTCATTAGAGGCGGTTAATTCTTCATTAGAAGCCTGTTGCTCTTCGTTGGTAGTTTCCAACTCCTCTACCAATGCCTGCAAATTTTCGCGAGTTTGCTGCAGTTCGTGTTCTAATTCAATAATCCTTTGGGATGCTTCGCTGCCCAACTCAAAATTTTCAACTTGAGAGATATTTAAAGTTTCGCTGGATATCTTTTGCTCGACGATCGCCAGGAGGAAATCATCTTGTCTGAGTTTATGGGGTGCAATGTCTTTGGAGTTATGGCGTTGAGGGGGAATTACTTTTAAACTGACATCAATTGTGTTTCCTCTAACCTCCAGCTTGATACCTTGGTATTGAATCAATCGATGTTGCTGTCTGGCTCTATGCAGAGCAGTACTCAGCGGTAGCTGCAAGGGAGCCGCTACCATTTTGGTCACTTCTGTGGTTATCCTGCCTCCAGGAGGTTTGAATATTTGACTAGATTCTCCAACAACATGAAGTAAACGATTGTCTTTGCTCACCAGTAAGATGGTCGAGTTTGATTCTTGAGATAATCTTGCTAAACACTCCTCCAAAATAGACTCAGACGACATTATCCGAGGGGTCTGATTCAGACTAGGTTTGATGGATGTTTTTCCAATTCTCGGGTTAGCTCTTAGGGGGAGGGGGAGTCTAATATCTCGGCTTTTTTGAAATAACTTCCATTTTTTGTTTATTGGTTTGAATTCCGATTCAAATTCTCCTAAGGTTTCAGCTTCTCCTAAAAACAGACCCCTTTTGACGCCAGGGAGAAATGGAGGTTACGCAATATTTGATGTTGTAAATTGGGTTTCATGTAGATCAAAATATTGCGGCAGGTAATCAGATCGATCCGCGTAAAGCCAGCATCTTTAGTTAAATCGTGGGGTGAGAAAATTAGCATCTCCCGAATCTTGCGCGAGATTTGGTAGCAATTGTCTCCAACAATAAAATATTTTTGTAATCGCTCTGAAGAAACATCTCTGGCGATGGAAGCAGCATAAATTCCCTGAGAAGCCTTATCTAGTGCAGTGCGGTCTATGTCAGTGGCAAAAATTTTGACTCCCAAGTTTTTGCTCGAATTTTGTAGAGCTTCATCAACCAAAATTGCCAGAGAATAGGCTTCTTCTCCAGTAGAGCAGGCAGTAATCCAAAATCTTAATTCCGTCTCGGGTTGACTTTGTTCGATTATCTGGGGTAGGATATTTCCTGCCAGGTTTTCCAAAGCTGGATAGTCACGAAAAAAGTATGTGACGTTGATCAATAAATCGGAGCAGAGAATGTTTCGCTCGGTCTCTGAATCGTTTAGCAGGTCAATATAAGAATCAATACTTTTAGTATTGTGAATCAGACAGCGGCGATTGACCCGCCTCGAAATAGTGCTAGAGCGATACTGCGAAAAATCAAAGCCCTCGCAATCGAGCAATAGTTGGGCAATACGCTTTAAATCATCAGAACTGATTTTATTTTTGGTACCAAAATTATTTTCGGCATTATTCACAGGATTAACAATACACTGATCAACTGATTTAGCTATTTCCCGTGGCGATAGTACTCGATCGACCGTTCCTGTGGAGATCGCACTACTGGGCATACCATCAAATTCTGCGGTTGCTGGATCTTGAACCAGAGTCATTCCTCCTGCTTCGTGGATTGCCTTCAATCCCTTAGTCCCATCGCTGCCCGAACCAGATAAAATGATACCTATAGAGCGATCGCCATAATTATTAGCCAGAGAAGTAAAAAATAAATCGATAGGAAAATTCAGCTCGTGCTTTTGATTTTTATCTTTTTTGCGATCTTCTAAGCGCAAAACATTTTTGTCTAGGGCTAAGTTTTGTCCTGGAGGAATTAAATATACAGAGTTGGGTTTTAACTCCATGCCTTCAGTGACGCGATAGATAGGCAGGGTAGTACATCGCTCCAACAGCTCTTTCATCAAACTTTTGAAGTCTGGGGCAAGGTGTTGGATAACCACAAAAGCCGCACCAGTGACTGTAGAAAGATTACCAAACAATTCTTCGAGAGCGCTCAGCCCTCCAGCAGAAGCTCCAATTCCAACTACGAATAAATCGCCGTCTGTATTGTGGGGTGGTGAGACGCTTTTTTCCGAATTAGATTGGAAATGCTCGGGCATAGTTGCTGCATGATGTAAAAATTTCTACAACGTTATTTTTAACATTTTTGCCAGACGAATGTAACAGTTAATCGGTTCTGATTCTTTGATCCGTCAGCCCTTGAGGTTCATTTTGTGGCAGTTTTGCCGAGATCTTAAAATAACCAGTAAACTTCGATTTTGGCGATCGCTCTTTCACTGAACCGAGAAATATACTTGAGCCAATAGGGGAAATAGGGCAATAGGGGACTTTCTTTGTACATTTAATTAGGTTGACCTACCTGATATTTTTCGATTGGCAAAATACGGCAGCTTGTCGGTGTCGTTGCTGCGAGGAAAATTTTTGTAGACGAAATAGCAGAGATAGGGTGCAGATAAAGCAATATACAAAATATTCCACTGCCAATGTTCGAGGAACTGTTGTTGATAGTCTGCAACAGTTAGAGGTAAAGAGGGATCGACATCCCCGAAGAAATGGTCGTAAATTCTGACAGCTACTACAGTCGCATTGTAGAAAAAGTGCGCCAAAATTGGTACGGCTAACTGTTTGGTTTTGAGATATAAAATTACGTAGAGAATGCCAAAAATAAACAAGGGAATCAGATCGTAACGAAAGTGAACCAAAGCAAAAGCGATCGCCGAAATAACCATGGCTTTAACTATTCCCCTAGTTAAAGCTAACTTCTGAAATATCATTCCTCTAAAGAAAAACTCTTCGATGAGGGGAGCAAAAAGCATTGCAGAAATTGCAAAACCAATGTAGCCCACAATGTCTGTGGCATATTGATGGTTTATATGATTTTCAACATATTGAGGAATTATGAAAGATAAGCCATATAAAGTAAAAGAATTTATGCCACCGTTAAAGAAGTATTGAGCCGCTGTTAACATAATTGGTAGTTTAAAATCTATCTGTTTCAAACTTCCCAAAATATGTTTGTAGTTAATCTTTGCTCTTTTTAATTCATTAAAGAAATATAGAGCTAAAAAAACTTGACCGATAAAATTAGCTATTATCAAAAAATTGCCGTCACCAGAAATATATTCCTCAAATCCGTCTATCCCATTAATCCCAAGAGCAATTAGATATACCAAAGGCATACATACTATGGGTATAGCAACCCAACTGATAAAAATAGATGAAATGCTAAAATTTACTAAAGGATTGCGATCTGAATCTATGGCTTTAGATTGATTTTTATTTGTTAGTAAAAACAAAAGTGATAAACCAAATATATTTAAAATGCTATATATATAAAAATAGTTTTTTCTGCCTTTATATCGCGCATATTTGTTGATAGCTAGACAGCAGATTGCATAGCCAAACAAAAAACAAATAAAAACACCAACCCCCATTAGGAAACTTATAGCTGCAGAACCTATGGTATTTTCAATCTGAGATTCAAGATAACCAAATATTGATATCGGTAAAAATTGCAGACTTAAGCCTTGTATTGTTAGATATCTGATTTCTTTAAGCTTAATATTTGACATGATTATTATAAAAAAGTGAAAGATATTTTGCTTGCAAGATCAGATAAAACTAATCTCTTACAACTAATCTCTTACAATAGTTCTAGCAGTTGACTGCCAGCAAAACACGATTATATTTTCAAGTATTTAGATAGTAAAGCTAAAATAAATAGATTCATAAACTCTTGTCATAAAAGATAAAAAAACGGGACTATTACATCCCGTTAATAAGCTTATTTTTGATTAAAAGTTAACAACTGTATCGCTATTTCTAGACAGTGCTTATCTGATAAACGTAAGTTCGACTAAGCGGTAAAAACTTAAAAATTGTGTAACTCTTTAATTTTTAAAGGTCTAAATTCCTTATTCTTACGTTATGAATTCCGAACTCCGAACCCCGAATTCCGAACTCCGAACTCCGAACTCACGTTAATAAGTTACTTATTTACTTCTTAGTCAAGTTAGTCAAAACTTGATTGGAACGTTCGACGAAAGACTTCATCCCATCGGCATCAAAAGCTTTTTGTGACATTAGTGCTAAATCATAGATGTGATTGCACATTAAGTTGACCATAGAGTTGGAGTCATCGCCACCTTGGATAATCGTGCCTTTGTTTAACTCTAGGATATTCTGGATTAAAGGATGGGCTGTATTGATCATGAGAATATGATCCTCAGGGAAAGCCATCGCTTTTTCCTGCATTAGTGCCGCCATCTCCTGCATTCTCCGCATAGCTTCGGGTAGCAATACCATTGCGGGAGGGGTGCCTTGAGGATCGTCTGACTTAATTGCTTGAGTCTTGATATTTACTCTGGGTTTGTTGAGTGCTTTTTCAAATAACTCTTTGATCGATTCGCTACGAGTTTTGTTGGTGGTAGGATCGACAATTTCTTGGGCTTTGTCTTCTTCTACCAGCGTTTCATCTAGTTCGGAGTCTACCCGAGCAAACTTGACCTCGGAATATTCTCTCTCAAGGAAAGGAATGAAGTAATTAGCATCGATAAACGAATCCAGATATAGAACTTCTAAACCTTGGTTTTTATATAGTTCGACGTAGGTATCTTGGGTACTAGAATCGCTACAGTAAAATACCTGATTTTCGCGTTTTTCTTTGTTACGCTCTAAATACTCTTTTAGAGTGGTGTAGGGTTCGGTAGATACATTATCTTGGTTTTCTACATCTGTCCAGGCATCATCCCCAGAAGACTGTACTTCTACCTTTGGTGCTGCTTCTTCTGCTTTAGGAGCATCTGGCTGATAGGTGGTGCGATAGATAATTAAATCTTCTACCTGCTTCTTAAACTTCTCGTCTCTGATTGCTCCATATTTAACAAATGTGCCGACATCAGACCAAGTAGTAATATACTTACTGCGGTCTTCATCGTAAAGAGACTTGAGACGATTGCCAATCTTCTTGGTGATAAAATCGGCAATACGGCGGACAGTGCGATCGTTAGTTAGCGCACTACGAGATACGTTGAGAGGGATATCTGGACTATCAATTACCCCTTGTAATGGCATCAAAAACTCAGGAATAATTGCTTCACACTGCTTACTAACAAATACTTGGTTGCAGAAAAGCTGAATTTGTCCCTTGGAAAAGTCTACGTCTGGCTTGAGCTTAGGAAAATAGAGGATTCCATTGAGTAAGAAAGGATAGTCTGTGTTTAGATGTACCCAAAGTAAAGGATCTTCTTGGAAAGGATAGAGATAGCGATAGAACTCCAAATAGTCTTCGTCAGTCAAGTCACGAGGAGACTTCTTCCACAGCGCATCTTGCTTGTTGATCTGCTCGTTATCGAGAACGATTTTAACGGGCATAAAATCGCAGTAAGTTTTGATTAGCTGTCGGATTCTAGGCTGTTCGGTATACTCTAGTTCATCATCCTGTAAGGTTAGAGTAATAGTCGTACCAACCGTGGTGCGATCGCTTTCGGTAAGTTCAAATTCAGGCGATCCGTCACAAGACCAATGTACTGCAGTCGCTCCTTCTTTGTAAGAAAGAGTGTCGATTTCTACCTGGGCTGCAACCATGAATGCAGAGTAGAAGCCCAAACCAAAATGTCCGATCAGATCGTTGGCATCTTTCTCGTACTTTTTGATAAAGTCTTCCGCGCTAGAAAATGCAACCTGATTGATATATTTTTTTACCTCATCAGCCGTCATCCCAATACCGTTATCGGAGACAGACAAAGTTTTCTTTTCCTTGTCTACAGCGATTTTAATTTCTGGTTCGCCAATTTCTCCCTGCATTTCCCCTGCTAGAGATGCCATTTTGAGCTTGGAAATAGCATCAACAGAGTTAGAAATCAATTCCCGCAAGAAAATCTCATGATCTGTATAGAGAGATTTTTTGATGATGGGAAAAATATTCTCGGTATGGATCGTGATGTTGCCTTTTTCAAGTACAGCCATATTTGTAATTACAATATCAGTCGTGAACTTATTTTGGATATCATTATTGTCCGATCGCTCTCTTTAAATTGTTCTGGGATACCCCAACCGCAACCATGCGGATTACCCTACCTTGATCGTTTACTGTCGTTCTGGGTTCAATGCTTATCCCTTCTAGGATGTTGTTAGTTGTTAGTCGTCCCTAAAGGGATACCGCTTTATCCGAAGGTGTATCCTTTAGGGCGCATATTAGTCGTTAGTCGTTAGTCGTTAGTTGTCGGTTGATTTTTCAGCTATCAGATTGTTAGCTGGAACATAAAGTTTTGATGAAGAATTGAATTTACGTGTATTCTCGGTCGTCATTGTCAGAAATAACGAATATAACTGCGGGGATAGCTATAACTATTGTCATTGCTGCTGGAAAAATCGTTAATTTTATCGGTGCTGGAGGGGATATCAAACCGTGATTGAAATCAATATAATTAGTGCGACTCCTGGAATAAAAACTGACGAGCAGATTTTACGGCTCATTCAAACTAGAAATACGGGGATTACGATTAAAGAGATTAGTAAGCTAATCAATCGTCCAATCTCGATGGTTCAAATCTGTCTTAAAGATTTGATTGCTAGCAAAGCTATTTTTAGCCGCAAGAATAGGGCTGGCGTCGGCTTAATCTACTATCCTAAGTAAGGGATTGGCGATCAAGATTTAGTATGGTGCATTTTTATCAGAAGAGAGTAAGAATTGTTTTGCTTTCGATCTTGGCTATTTTAGGCGTTACGTTATCGATCAATGCCGAAAGCTTGTTTCATTTAGCAGAAAGTCCGAGCAGTCAGATTCGCTATGAGATTGTAGAGCGATCGCAATCCAAAATTCATACGGTCACTATTCCACACGATAGCAACTATACAATCGTTCCTGCCGTATCTGGGCTTCAACCACTCGCCGATTTTATTACAGAGGATGGCGATCGCATAATTGCAGCGATTAATGGCGGTTATTTCGATCCTGCCAATCATAAAACCACTTCTTTTGTGGTTCGAGAGTCTCAGATTGTTGCCGATCCTCGTTTCAATGAAAGGCTGGTAGACAATCCTGATCTAAAACAGTATTTAAGTAAAATATTTGATCGCGCTGAATTTCGTCGCTATAGTTGCAATTCTCAAGTAAAATACGATATTCAACTACACTCTGCACCCATACCCGATGATTGCACTTTAATTGACTCTTTGGGTGGTGGTCCTGGCTTATTGCCCCAAGACACCTCCGAAGCTGAAGCCTTTACTGCCTACGAAAATGGTGAAAAGATTCGCGATGCGATCGGTTCGACAAGTCTAAATGCCCGAAGTGCCATTGGCATTACCCAAAATGGAGACGTGATCCTGGCTATGGCAGCCCAGCGATCGCAACAACCTCTTAACTCTGGTATTTCTCTGGCTGAATTTAGGGAATATCTAGCCGATTTGGGTGCGGTCAAAGCCATGAACCTAGACGGTGGAAGTTCGGCATCTCTTTACTATCAAGATCGTCTAATCTACGGCAAAGTAGGCAAAGATGGTACGCAAATTAAAAGACCGATTAAGTCAGTTTTATTAGTGAAACAGAATGAAGGTAGATAAACTCGATTTGAGTCACAAGATCGCAGCCAAGTTTCAACAACTCAAACAGGAGCAGAATTTTGTCGATATCGCTAAATTAATTACCTACAGCATTCGCGTAAATTCTCAACCAGCTAATCAACAAATCTTTGGCTACATTCCCCGCATTTTTCGCGTTGTCGAAATAGCCGATCAGCCAGATTTGATTCAAAGCAAAGATATTTTTATCGACGAACCAGTAGTTTATCAAGTCAATTATTCAGGCGATCGCCAGATGTATGGCTTAAAATACTTTTATATCTTTTGCTATCTCAAAGCACGGACAAATCACCTCAACGTTCATTTTCAAAGCGCACATCCTAAATATAAAGACTTATGCCCAGAACACTATACTTTGGAGCAAGAAAAAATCAGCTTTGAAGGATGTTTATCCTCTTTCATCGATCCAGATTCGTCTGTAATCAGCATTAGCGATCCAGGACATTTTTTGCCTGATATGACATCTAGCTATTATGTAGGTTCGACCGAGCTAAATTTTCCCAAATTAATTGCCAGCCTAGTTGAAAAAATTGCTTTATTGGCAGAAATAGACCTCGGTCAATCTTTGTTTTTTGGTTCGTCTGCGGGAACTTTTGGCGCACTACTCAGCAGCACCTATCTGAGCAAAAAAACTAACGTTTTGGCAGTAAATAGTCAAATCAACGTGAGATATCGTCGGGATATTATGCAAGCCTGTTTTGGCATCAGCAATCCTAAAGAAGTGGGACATAAATTTGGTTCGCAAGTTTCTTGTATTCATCGATTCAAGCAAGAATTGACTTCTGTACCCAATATTTATATTTTGGCGAATATCAACGATAATTTACATCAAAGAAACTTTAATTTCTATCAGCACTACATGAAAAAATATACTCAGCCAGGAGTCAACCATCAATCAGTTTTTGATAGTTATTATGGTGTAGACGGTCATGGTCGTCCAGAAGCATCATCTCTCAAGGCAAAAATTAAGATTGCTCGGGCAGTACTCACGATGAAATCGACTTAATTGAACGAAGGCAGGAGGCAGTCCCAAGGGATACACCCATTCGTCCCATCTACGTGGGACTACGTACATGCGGCAAATATGCGGAGCGGTATCCTTTAGGACTAAGCGCCTTTGTCGAAGGAGGATAACAAGTGCAAGCCGCTTCGCACAGAGGCTTTAGCCACGTGAGTTCGACAAAGCGATAAAAACTTAAAAATTGTGTAACTCTTTAATTTTTTAAGGTCTGAATTCCTTATTCTTTGATTATGAATAACATAATTTTTAACTCCGAATTCCGAACTTCGAACTCACGTTTAGCCGCATGTAAGGCAGAAGGGCACAATGTCCTTTAGGAAAAGCTAAGAGCTAAGAGCTTTTAAGCAAATACATTATCAAATCTAAGTTTTTCAGCAAGCCCTACATAGTAGTTAGGGAGTTACAAAAAATTAAAGTTTCCAAAACCAAAAATCAAAGTAGAATGCCGATATTAGTTTAAAAGCCCAAAAGGTAAATGCTGGAATTAACGGACTCTTTGAAATCTCTTCTAATAGAGACAGCAAATAATCTCAAA